>JAALLA010000068.1 GCA_011087765.1 Pirellulaceae bacterium | reverse complement strand
GGTGAGGTCTCGTTCCTCAACTCTCCTGACGCGGAAACCAAACAGACTTATCAAATTAAGATCATTGCCACGGATGATGCCGGAAACGCATCAACTCCGCACTCAGTCCTAATCAGCATTAACAACCTCGATGACACGGCGCCGACGATCACCTCGCCTAGCGACGTCGCCGTCGACGAAAACATCCCCGCTAGCCAAGTCGTCTACACTGCTACCGCCAGTGACTCGGCAGATGTTTCCAACGGAGTCACCTTCGCAATTAGCGGAACCGACGCGGACAGTTTCAGCATCAACCAAAACACTGGTGAAGTCACGATCCTCGACTCGCCTGACGCGGAAGTAAAAGACAATTATCAAATCCAAATCACCGCAACGGATGCAGCAGGCAACTCGTCAGCTCCACACTCGGTCCTAATCAGCATTAACAACCTCGATGACACGGCACCAACGATCACCTCGCCTACCAACTTCGCCGTCGACGAGAACATCCCTGCCAACCAAATCGTTTACGTCGCGACCGCAGATGATTCCGCTGACATTTCCGACGGAGTCACCTTTGCGATCTCGGGGACCGATGCTGACAATTTCAGCATCAACCAGAACACTGGTGAGGTGTCGCTTCTTGTCTCGCCGGATGTCGAAACTAAAGCTACCTATGCTTTCACCGTTACCGCGACGGACAGTGCCGGCAACGCCTCAGATCCACTCGATATAACGCTGAATGTCAACGACATTAATGAATCTCCAACTGCAATCACCCCTTCCGAAGTCAACTTGCTTTCGGGTACGAACACGACCGATGGAATTAAAGTCGCGGACTTAGAAGCCACCGACCCCGATATTCTGGAATCATTTACGTACAGCATTGTTGACGACTTAGACAGCGGCAGTTTCATACTCACCAACAACGTCCTCTTCTTCGATGCAGGAATCGTAAACGGCCTTGTAAAATCGACGTACTCCATTCGTATTCAAGTCGCCGATTCAGGAGGAAATGTATTTGAGTCCACATTCACTTTAAATGTAACACAGACTAACCAACCTCCCACCGCGATCACGCCCGGCACGATTTCAATCAATGAAAATATCGACACAACGGGAGGCTATGACCTGGGCTTGATTTCAGCAACTGATCCTGATGTGTTTGATACATTTACGTATCTGATCTTACCTGGAATGGACGCAAGCCACTTTTCGCTGGGCGGATCACAATTGAACCAGCTTATATTTGACGCTGGCACACTCGACTACGAAACAAAGCCTAATTACTCAGTAACAATCAAGGTCACGGACAGCCAGGGCAACGAACTCGACTCCACTCTTTCGGTTCATGTCGTCGATCTAAACGAAACACCATCCTCGATCACACTTTCGAATTCGCGAATTCCAGAAAATTCAGACACCTCAAATGGATATGCGATTGGTGACCTACAGACCACCGACGAAGATTTCGGGGACACTCACAACTATACAATCACTGGCGGCGCAGATCAAAACAATTTCAGCTTGGGTGGCAACAACGGGGCGACGCTAATCTTAAGCGATCTTCTAGTCGATTTTGAAACTCAATCAACCTACGAGGTAGAGATTACGGCCACTGATTCAGGGGGAAACCAAATCCAGGGAATCCTGACGATTAATGTCGATGATCAAAACGACACGCCTTCCGGAATTAATCCTACAAACTTTTCGATTCTTGAGAATCAAGGTCTAGATGCAGGCGTCGTATTAGGCGACCTCATCACACTCGACCAAGACACCAACGATTCCTTTACCTATTCCATCATTGGTGGAGTGGATAAAAACGTTTTCCAGATAGGCGGAACTCTAAACGATCAGTTGATAATAACCGAATCTAACATCGACTATGAAACCCAGGACTCCTACTCCGTCATCATCAGAACCACCGATGCATCGAATGCACACCACGACTCGCTTATTAATATTTCAGTCGTAGATCAAAATGAAGCACCCTTCGATTTAACACCGACTGAATTTTCAATTCTCGAAAACACACCTGTATCAACCGGAATTGCAATCGGCAGCCTAAACGCATCTGATCCGGACTTCAATGAATCGTTTAGCTTCAATATCGTAGCTGGGTTCGATTCCGAAAATTTCAGCATCACCAACTCCACTCTCTATTTCACTCACGACGCCGTAGATTACGAGCAAAAAACAACCTTTCAAACGTCCATTCTCGTTCAAGACAGTGGCGGTAATCAGTTGGTGGAGCTAATCACCGTCGAAATTATCGATCAGAACGAAGCCCCTAGCGACCTGCTCAATACTAATTTTCAGATCGCAGACAATGCTGATACGACCACCGGCCGAAGTCTCGGCACGTTGAATGCTGTTGACCCCGATGCGAATGAGACATTTTCATACGAAATCCTGGGTGGCACCAATTCATCGCTCTTCAGCATTGGTGGAACCAACAACGACGAACTCATTCTCACCGCAAAGACACTTGACTCGGCTTCCCAACCTCTGCTTTCAGTAGATGTCAAAGTGACCGACAGTGGCGGCAATTCTCATACTGAGTCGATCGCCGTCAGCATCATCAGTTTCAACTCTGCGTTTCTGCCGCCAACATTCGAAGACAATGCCCCTGCCATCATCGACGACGCGAATTTAGAAAACACTGACGAGGCCCCTTCATCCAATGATTCCGAGTTAATCATTGAAGAAACTATCCTCGAGACAATCACAGAAAACACTGAAATAACTGCGATTGCGTCGGCGCCGGTCCAAATGGACGTTGGAATGATTCAAACGATGAATGCAATCACTCGTTTTGACAGAGGGCCTCAATTCACGGAATTAGTTCAGGAAGATTATATCTTTGAAAAACAGATCACGCTCACTTCCGCGATTGAAGAAGCTTCGGAAAAAGAAATCAAAACTCGGTTTTCATCCGCTGAAATTGCCGCCAGCAAATTTGAATCAATTTTTTCAGGTTCAGCACTAACTTCGCTAAACGCGTTACAACTCGAGGTCAGCCAAGATTCACTCTTCAGTAAATCTATCCTGGGAACGACCACCATTGCCAGCGCATCGCTAACCGCGGGCTATGTGATTTGGTTGCTACGAAGTGGAGTCCTGTTCAGCAGCATGGTCACTTCACTTCCCGCCTGGCGAACGTTTGATCCACTTCCGGTGCTTGGCTACCTGAATGAAATAGACAATGAACAAATAGAAGACGACTCTCTGGAAACCCTCGTCATTAATTCGAACCGTGCTTCGAAGGCTGTTAATCATGAAATTTAAACCATCAACTCGATTCCGCGTAGCAGTAGGTCAAGTCGGCCTTCTGACGAGCCTCCTGCTACTTGCCGTCTTGCTAGGCTTGGTTCCTGATCGGCAATCGGAAATCCGGCATGGTCGCGCTGTACTTGCTGAAGCAATTGTCATCAAGGCAACGCCCTACTTTACGCCTGACGAATCCCGCAATCTGCAATCGGTCATCAAGGTCTTCGTCTCGAGAAACGAAGACTTATTATCAGCAGCGGTTCAAAGACAGGACAAAACCACGCTGCTCACTGTCGGGGACCATCGGGACAACTGGACTCCCATGAACACTGAGTATTCCTCCAACACTCAAGTGCGTGTCCCTATTTACTCGGGTGACGAGCGTTGGGGCCAATTAGAACTTAGATTCAAACCGGCCGATAAATTTTTAGGATTTAATTTTTCACAAGCTCAAATCGTTCCTTTAACACTGTTTTTGGCTTGCAGTAGCTTTTTTGTATTCTACCTCTATCTCGGGAAAATGCTCAAAGCCCTCGATCCAACTAGCGCAATTCCGCCCCGAGTCCGTTCCGCTTTCGACACACTTGCCGAAGGCCTGATGGTGGTCGACCTAAGTGGCCAAATTGTCTTGGTCAACGAAGCCTTTGCGGATTTAGTCGGAGAGGAGTTTAATGACTTAATTGGACAAAAAGCGTCGGACTTCGCGTGGGAAGCAGCTGACGGATCATCCATCTCAAAACAAGATCTGCCCTGGTCGCAATGCCTCAAAACGGGCGAGCCACAGCGGAATATCGAACTTCAACTATTAGATCACCAAAATGAAAAACGGACCTTTAGCGCCAACTGCACCGCAGTAATGTCATCCGGCACCAAACACGGAGGTGTTCTGATTGGGCTGGACGACGTCACCCAACTCGAAGAAAAGAAAAAAGAACTTGGCGTCGCCAAGGACGCAGCCGAAGCAGCCAACCAGGCGAAAAGCGATTTCCTTGCCAACATGAGTCACGAAATCCGCACGCCAATGAATGCAATTCTCGGTTTCACTGATGTCTTACGTCGCGGATACGGCAAACAAAACGATCCGAAAAAATATCTCAACACGATTCACTCTAGCGGAAAACATCTTCTCGATTTAATCAACGACATCCTCGACTTATCAAAGGTCGAAGCGGGCAAAGTCGATATTGAAAACATTCCCTGCCAACCCCTGCAAATCATTCGAGAGGTTTTTCATATCCTCTCAGGGAAGGCAGCTGAAAAATCGATTCAACTTGATTTCAAAGCCTCAACGCCAATCCCAGAAACCATCTTTAGCGACCCTCAAAGAATCCGACAAATTCTTACTAACATAATTGGCAACGCAATTAAATTTACTTCCGAAGGAGGCGTTCGGGTGACCGTCAGCCTTCTTGAATCCGCACCAAATCAATTGCAAATACAAGTGCGTGATTCGGGAATTGGCATCTCAGAAACCCAATTGAATAATATCTTTGACCCCTTTGCCCAGGCTGACACCTCCGTAACCCGCCAGTTCGGAGGGACTGGTCTCGGACTTACGATTAGTAAAAATTTCGCAGAATTGATGAACGGTGATATTATTGTTGAAAGTAAAAAAGGGGAAGGAAGTACATTTACATTCACGACTGCCACCGGCGACATTTCTCAAGCAACGCTTATTCAACCTCAAGGCCTGGAAGCAACTGAAACCGAACTGGCGAAAGAATCCATGGTTTGGAAATTTAATGGAGAGCGAGTGCTCATCGTGGATGATGGCAGAGAAAACCGTGATCTCGTTCGGCTCCTCCTCGAAGAGGTCAACCTGAATGTTACAAGCGCTGAAGATGGACAGATTGGTTTCGACAAAGCAATTCAAACTCCATTCGATTTAATCTTCATGGATATGCAAATGCCCGTCATGGATGGCTACACCGCGACTCGTTTGCTCCGCAGTAATAACGTCAATACACCAATTTATGCTTTAACAGCCCATGCGATGAAAGGCTTTGAGAACAGTTGTCGCGAAGCTGGCTGTACCGGCCACCTCACCAAGCCGATAGACATTGACAAATTACTGGACACCGTGGGCCGCGAACTCAATGGTAAACGCATCAAATCAGAAAAGCAGGCTTCAAGAAAACAACCTATGAATCCAGCCCAAACCGAATCCAGAATCGTATCAACATTACCTCAGGGCATTCCAGAATTCGATTCCATCGTTAAATCATTTGCCATCCGACTTACTGAGGAAATTGACAAACTTGAGATTGCCATTGAGGCTCAGGACTTTAAACAAATTGAACATTCCGCGCACTGGCTTAAAGGTTCCGGTGGTACCGTCGGCTTCAATCAGTTTACCGACCCATCCAAACGACTCGAATACTATTCAAAACAACGGGACACTGACGAAATGGTGTTAGCCTTTGAGGAAATTTGCGAGATCTCGAAAAAAATCCAACCCGATCCAAACTTGGTCTGCGACCAGACAAGTTCGACCAGTTCGACTCAACCCACGAAAGAACTCATAGAGCCTGACAAAGGACAAAACACGCAAGCGTCATCCAAAGAATTCCTTCCAGATGCCCATGCTCAAATCAAAGGCATGCTCGAGGCTTGGCAGGAAAAAAGCTACGGAAAACTAAGTCGATTGGCAAATGAATTCGCTGCCGAAACCGAGTCACTCGGCTTGCCACTCCTCCCGGCCTACTCCCGATCTCTCGCTTGCTCTGCAGATCAAAACAACAATGAAGAAATTCACGAAACCTTCCTCAAATTCTGCAAGTGGGCAGAAAGTGTGGAAACGGGCAACCTAAAACAGACCATAGAGGCGGGAACATTCCCAATTCTTACACTGCCGATGACAAATTTACCTGACGTAAACCTGTCACATTAATGCAGAAAAACGCGGAGCTCCATCTTCCACCACGTCTGACAAAAACCAAGACTTCAGTCGGCCGAAACGGCGTCGTGGAAAGCCTGTGCCCGGTGGGGCACCAGAGATAAAGATACACCTAGGCGCAACTGCCCTGGGCTTTGTGCATCCGTCCGTCGGGGTGGCAACCGGGCAGATCAGAATCATAGAATTTCGCCAGCACCGATTCCCAATCTTCGCGAGAACGAATTTTCACAAAGGCCGCCCTCACTGAATCGTGTTCAGGATGCAAAATGGAATACTTGATTCCAAACTTCCTCATTAATTTACCCACGCGACTCTCACCGTAGAGCGACTCCGCTAACTTATAATGCTCCAACATCACCTCTCGCTGTTCACGAAGCGACGGTGGCTCAGGCAGGGGCACACCGGCAGCCAACGCCCGTGCTTGTTGAAAAATCCAGGGATTACCAATCGCACCTCGAGCGACGGTTACACCATCGACACCCGTTTGTTCAATCATGTCCAAGCAATCCTGAGCGGTAAACAAATCGCCGCTTCCTAAAATTACTTTATCACCGACGCGTTGTTTCAACTCCTTTAAAAACTGCCATTTACTTGGACCGACGTAACGCTGGGTAACCGTCCTCCCGTGCACGGTGATTGCCGCGACCCCTAGCTCAAATGCTCCGTCTAGAATTTCAAAAAAGTTATCTCGGCTTTCGGGTGAGTCATCAATACCACGCCGCATTTTTACCGTGACGGGTATCTCCGATGGGACATGATCGCGGGTCTGTTTGACAATCTCTAACGCGACTTTGGGTTGACTAAGATGGAACCCACCTCGACAGCGGCCAAGGACCTTTTTCACCGGACACCCAAAATTAATATCAATCACATCAAAACCAGCCTCGACCAACTTCATTGCCCCCAAGGCAAACTGCTCGGGTTCGGCACCCATCAGTTGCCCACCCACGGGGTGCTCCTCATCGGAAATATGCAAAAAGTGGCTGGTCCGTTTGCGTTCTTTTAAATTAACCAGGAATTCATCCAGCATGACTTCGCAAATAGAATACGGCGCACCAAGTCGCCGTGCGATCACCCGCATGGGCCAATCACTGTATCCAGACAGCGCAGCCTGCACGATAGGGAACCCGATTTCGACGGACCCGAGTTTCAGCGGTTTCAGACTTACAGATTCCATAGAATTTGTTGAAAACAAGTGTTTTAAGCATTTGAGCCTTGGGTTCGCAAAAAAGAAAGTCGATTTTTTGCCAACGAAAACCCAAATCCGGATTAAGAAAATAAACAGGATTAGTTAATCTTTGATTATCTTACGTCGATTTGCCATTCTGAGATAGAGTTATCCTCTAACGAATTGTGCGAGTTCTCTTTTTGTTGCCAAAATCCGAACTTCCAATTGGTTCCCAGCGAATAGCATCCTCCACCCCCGCCTAACAACTGACAACTTAAACCTGCGATCTTGGAAAACGAAACATCGGAGCGTCTTTGCCATGGAAACAGTAATAGAAAGCCTCATCACTTGGTGGCCATTCTGGTTGGGGTTGGCAATTCTCGCAGCCTTGGTCCTCTTGATGCAGATCTGGGCACTTCCCCGAAATCTGCCCTACCTCGCCCGCGGTCAACTGGTAACCAAAAGCGAACTGAAATTCTACAAATCACTTTCAAAAGCAGTTCAGGATGATTTTCAGATCTTTGCCATGGTTAGAATTGCCGACTTATTACGAGTCGAAAAAAACAACAAACACCGTCGAAAATGGCTAAATAAAATCCTCGCCAAACATATTGATTTTGTCCTGTGCGACCCGGGCTCACTCAAACCGTTGGTTTGCATCGAACTCGACGACATCTCGCACCAAAGACCCGAGCGCATCGAACGAGATAAATTCGTCAACCTGGCTTTTAAATCCGCCCAACTCCCGCTGCTCAGAATTCCAACGCAACCGGAATATCGATCTCGGGAAATCCGTGAACTAATCGAGAGCGTCCTCTAGGCAAAGGCTTAACTCGCAATGCCGATTTATAAAAATGAGAAACAGTTTTTTCATCCGGCCGCTCAAACGCATTGAGACCCAAAAGTTTCATTGCCACAGCCCTCTGCATCGTTGTCGCTAAACGCCCAACTCCGTCCCAATCAACCGTCCCCACTTTTCTACATACAGTTTAGTCCTAGCTATGAGCGATTTCCCGAAACGTGCTGCGGTTGCCGTAATTGTTGATGGCCCTCGGTTTTTGACCATCCTCCGATCGCAAGCGGTGCGTGCACCGGGGCAAATCTGTTTTCCAGGCGGCGGAATTGAATTAGCAGAGTCGCCCCAAGCAGCCACAATTCGGGAGATGCGCGAAGAGCTTGGAGTCAACGTCATCGCCCAAAAGGAAATCTGGAAGAGCGTATCTCCGCGGGGCCTTGAAATTCACTGGTGGAAAACCGTGATCGAAAAGGGGCAAACCATCATCCCCAATCCCGACGAAGTCGAATCATATAGCTGGCTATCCGCCAAGGAAATCGTTGCGTGTTCAAACTTACTAGAAAGCAACCGCCGCTTTTTTGAGGCTCTCGAGGCGGGTGAAATTTGTACCTGATGCACTGCCCCGCCCCTCGAAACGGTCACCGCTGCCTCAGCTCCACCCAACACCTCTTCACCTTTCCCATCCATCCGAATTGGGTTAGCAGCAGCTCGCGAGCTCAAAATTTCTCCCCTAACAGAATTTGATACCGACGCGGAGGCAATACTGCGCCAGAATTCGATGAAATTTGCGTTCAAGCGACGTTCTAGGCAGCATTTACGATTGTAAAAGCCTCAATGAACCGATATATTTTGCATCCTCAAGGTGTGGGATTTTCCCACGCATAACAGCTTTAACCCTTTTTGATCCCATCGGTGCTGCTCCTGCCATAAGGACAGTAAAGGCAATTTTTGCCGAGAAAACCGGTAGTGATGGAGTAAATTCATGGCAAATGCGCTAGTCCAAGATCTTATTGATGCGGGTGTTCACTTCGGCCACAGAGCCAGTCGTTGGAACCCAAAAATGTCGCCGTACATCTACGGTCGTAAAAATCAAATCCACATCATGGATATCCGTGAAACGGTACGTGGCCTCTTGCGAGCCAAAAAGTACGTTTCCCAGGTTGCCAGTGGCGGAAGTCTCGTTTTGTTCGTCGGAACCAAGCGACAAGCCTCGGCCGCAGTTCAACGTGAAGCCGAACGCTGCGGTATGCCTTACGTCAGTGAGCGCTGGCTCGGCGGTGCCCTAACCAACTTCCGCACAATTCGCAGTCGAATGGGCCGCCTCGAAGAACTCGAAGAGATTCGTGGAAGCGACAAAATTGAAGGCTACTCAAAAAAGGCACAGTCATCTTTGAATCGTGAGTTCCGCAAAATTCACCGAAACTTGAACGGGATTCGTACAATGAACCGCAAGCCGGAATGCTTGATCATCGTTGACCCGAATAAAGAAAAAAACGCGGTTCTCGAAGCTAAAAAGCTTGGAATCACGACTGTTTCTTTGATCGACACGAACTGCAATCCTGATCTGATCGATTTGCCAATCCCCGGTAACGACGATGGTATTCGCTCAATTGAATTAATTATGAGCCACATGGCCGATGCCGTTCTTGCAGGTCGAAAAGCAATCGTTGCGAAAAACGAAGGCAAAGAATCAGGCGCCAAAACAGAATCCGCCCCAAAGGCAGACGCTGTACCGGACAAAGACGCCGAAGAAACCGCAGTTTAATTCTGACTGCTTAGTTTTGAAATAATCAACCGACAAGGCTCGAATCCGGGCCAGTCGGTTCTTTGATTCCGATAGAGATCAACCAAACAATTTTTCTTTTAGCTGCGAGCGTGCAGCAATTGAATTTCAATCATATCCCCTTACGACACCGGTAGCACGCAAACCGGATTGCAATCGAACCGAACCGATTCGTTGCAACTGTCGCGACAATTGATACCAAGAGAAGGAAAAACAATGAGCGTAACCATTTCAGCCAAAGACGTTAGCGAACTGAGAAAAGCGACGGGCGCCGGGATGATGGACTGCAAGGAAGCACTAAAAGAATCCGGTGGCGACATTGAGGGTGCCCTCGACTTCCTCCGTAAGAAAGGGCAGAAAGTAGCTGCCAAGCGAGCGGGGCGTGACGCCAATGAAGGTGTCGTTGTCGCACTCACAAACGAAGCCGGCGACACCGGCATCATCCTCGCACTCAGTTGCGAGACTGACTTTGTCGCCAAGAACGATGATTTTATCGCGTTTGCCAACAGCATCGGTCAAATGGCGCTTGAAAATCTTCCCGAAACCAAAGAAGAGCTACTCGCACTCCCCTACGAAGGTACACCGCTCGCTGAAAAACTCGTCGAGCAAACTGGAAAGATCGGCGAAAAGATCGAGGTCTCAGGTTACGGTAAAATGAGTGGCGAGAGCATCTCCACTTACATCCACGCCGGTAGTAAGATCGGCGTCGCCGTCTCTTACAAATCCGGAGGAAACGACGAAGCTGCTAAATTTTTCCGCAGTATCGCGATGCATATCGCAGCCATGAACCCTGTGATTCTCTCTCCGGAAGAGTTTGACGCCGAGTTCGTCGCTAAAGAAACTGAAGTTATCCAAGCTCAAATCAAAGCCGAAAACGAGCTAAATGAATCGGAAGACCTCGGTAAACCAATGAAGAACGTTCCTCTTTTTGGAAGTAAACTTCAATTGACACCCGAGGTAATGGCAAAAGCAGAAGCCGATATCAAAGCGCAATTAGAAGCAGAAGGAAAACCCGAGAAAATTTGGGACAAAATTGTACCCGGAAAACTCGAACGCTTCGTTGCCGACAATACGCTCCTCGACCAGGAACGCTGCCTGCTAAGTCAGTTCTTCGCACTGGACGATAGCAAAACCGTCCAAACAGCCATCAGCGACTTCGCCGATGCCGCCGAAATTGTTGAGTTTAAGCGACTGTCGGTTGGCTAAAGCAACCAAGACGATCAAATTTCCGACAAATTAAACGTTGTCGTAGAAGCCCTGCTGTTTGCAGGGCTTTTTTTGTATTCTAATCAATTCTGACGATCCAACTTACAAAGGCTGTGGCGAATTCCGCCACTCGATAAACAAGCTTCCTGGTTGGCATCTGTCCGCCCAGTTTATGAGACCGACTCACTGAACCCCAAAAAAATCGAATGACGCAAACGGCAAAATACAAACGGATTATCCTGAAACTGTCAGGTGAGAGCTTCAGCCCCTCGGGAGAGCGCGGAATCAGTATGGAGGAAGTCGTTCACATCTCCCAACAAATAAGCGAAGCACAACAGCTTGGTTGCCAGATTGCAGTCGTGATCGGCGGCGGCAACATCCTTCGCGGTAGTCAGTTCAAGGCTAAAAATGAAGTTGTTCACGAAGCGACGGCCCACTATATGGGGATGATGGCCACCATCATTAACGGCCTCGCTCTGCAAGACGCACTGGAATCGGTCGGCTGCCAGACTCGATTGATGAGTGCCATAAAAATGGATGGCGTTTGCGAGCCATACATTCGCCGCCGTGCCCACCGGCATCTCGAAAAAGGACGCATTGTCATTCTGGGCGCCGGCACCGGAGGTCCTTTCGTAACCACTGACACCGCCGCTGCATTACGAAGCATGGAACTCGAAGCCGACATCTTAATGAAGGCGACGCGCGTCGACGGAGTCTACAGCGAAGACCCTGAAAAGAACCCGCATGCCGTGCTCTATTCGGAACTTGAGTTCCAAACGTGCATTGAAAAGAACCTTCGCGTGATGGACTCGACCGCAATCTCCCATTGCATGGAACACAACATGCCGCTGATGGTCTTTAACTTTCGAAAAGACGGAAACATCATCAAAGCAGTTGTTGGTGAAAAAGTTGGAACCATCGTCAGCAACGAATCAATTGCAGACAAATAAATAATCTAACTAAAAACGTTCGCCATTTATATATTTCCCCTTGTCGACACTAATGGGAAATTACGCGTATAATCGTTGGTGCCTCTCGGCAATCTTCGGAATCGATTTTCGATTACCAGGACAGTCAGTCGCCTTGAATTTAGCAAATTAATAAAAAACAGTAGTTTTACTGAACGGAGAAACCTATGCCTGCAGCCGCAATCATCGAAGATGCCGAACAGAGGATGGATAAAGCAATTGAGGTTTTAAAAAAGAGCCTCGGTGGAATTCGAACCGGGCGAGCCAACCCGGGACTCGTTGACTCACTTCGAGTCGATGTCTACGGTTCTCCCACACCCATTAAACAAGTTGCCCAAGTCGGTGCGCCAGAACCAACTCAAATCGTGATTCGACCCTACGACGCCGGAATCATCAAGGAAATTGAAAAGGCGATTGTTGCCAGTGACCTTGGCTTCAACCCCCAAAACGACGGACGCGTGGTTCGAATCAATATTCCACCACTCTCTACCGACGTAAGAAAAAAGATGGTCAATCGAATCAAAGAGCTCACCGAAGAGGCGAAGATTTCGATTCGAAACGTTCGACGCGATGGCAACAAAGCAGCGGACGTCGCAGAAAAAGATAAAACGCTCTCTGAAGACCAAAGAGATGACGTGAAAGATCAGGTTCAGGAACTGACCAAAAAGTTCGAAAGCCAGGCTCAGGATATTGCGAAAGCAAGAGAATCCGAGGTCATGGAAGATTAACCCAAGTCGGAACCAAACTCCTAAAAGGGCTCAGACCATTATTCAGTCTGAGCCCTTTTTTTGTGTGGCAACCGATACGCATCCACCCGCATTTGCCGACTATCAAAATGGCTTGCTATCGCTTTTCGCTTCTATCCAGTTAACTCCCTAAAACCGACTGTGTAACATAGCGCCACCCGCGGCAACGACTTGAAAAGTCAAACTATAACGGTCGGCGAAACATTTCCCATTAACCAAGCAAACACGATAAAAACTAACCTATTGAATTATCCGACCGCAACACTCCGAAGCCTGACTATAGCTAAGAACATTTCTACACCGGAGCGCGATTCGCACTTCGAAGTGACCTACTGGTTGGAGCACCCAATGAGAATTCAGACTACATTCCTCGCAACACTCTTAACCGCAATCACTGTCTTTGCGACAGATTGTGCCGCACAATCTCACGCACTCCAGCAATTACCAGCCAGCCAACAAGCAGACGCTACCTCGCCCAACGCGTCCCGATTCCGATTCGTAACCGCACAACAAAATACAAACTCGGTTCCATCGGTCAATCCAGCGATTCAAATTTCTCCCGTAAAACACCCTCAAACACGCACGGTTGCTCCGGTAAAATCTCGCCCACGCACAACTGAATTAGTAGCGGCGACCTTCGAAACCTCCAATAACAACGACTTTGGTTTGTCTCTCAATTACAACGATCGACAGGCAAGCCTACAGCCCACACCAGCGAACTCCTTTCAATACCAAGCAGCAGTTGAATCCCCCTCCTCAACTCGCACCAATATCTTTGGAATTGACGAAGACCAATGCTGCGATGAATGGGAAAATTTCACAGCCTGCGGAGGCTTGAAAACAAATCCCGGCCACTATGGAATTCCCTGGTTAACCGGCAAGGACAATTGCGAAGCCGCACGTGGCTGTGGATGCGGCATTAAAAGGCCAGGACTTGGCTGCGGCACTCCAGCCTGTGACTCAACAGCGATCAGATGCACAAAGCTCAAAGGAATCAAGGGCTGGTTTAAGAAGTCAGATTGCCAGTGTGATTCTTGCCAAACGGAACAACCGGCAGCCATCGAATACGTGGAAGAAAAATAGACAGAATGCTCAATAACCGAGCCCCTAATCCCTGTCGCTGAATCACGCTGTCGAACCCCGCAGCAAACGGACGGCCGGAGCCGCAGCTTACGCTCCGGCCGCATCCGAAGGCCTAGAATCGATAATTTCGCTAAAACGGCGGAACTGCGTTAATCGCTCCGGACTATTCGCTCCAGACTATTCGCTCCAGACTATTCGCTCCAGACTATTCGCTCCCGCAACAGGGGCACTCAAAACCGGTGCGTCTTACCGCTTGATTCAATCTGCGGCGACGCCGTATCTCGTTTGGTTGATTTCAAGTAGCAGAAGAGTAGAAACAACGAAATCAAACGGCACTCCAATCGAACAAATCAAATCTTTCTCACGGTCAACAGCTCACTCGGCTACTCACTCGTTCAAAAAGTTCCCACGGAATTTGGGCGACTCTATCTCATTGACCAACCCTGCGGAACTGACCCGCCCTGAGTCGGCGGCGGCGTCGACTGGAAACCTTGTTGGTTTGACTGTGGCAAAACCGGGTTAACCATGAAATTCTGCTGAGCTGCTGGAGCGGCCACGCTATTAGGAACCGTCAAATTTCCAGGTACCGTCAAATTTCCAGAAAATTGATTACTGGAACCAGGAGGTAACGTGGCTACTCGCGGTGTTCCAACAAAACCACTGGGCGCTACGACTGTCGATGCATCATTGACGGGCAGTCTCGAAAGATCACGGCTATCATCGATTTGCGTTGACGCATAGTCGACCGCTTTGGTTAACTTAGTTTTCACCACAGGAACCGATGGCGGTGTAAGTCCACTATTTACCACCCTCGGAGTTGAGGCGGTTCCCGTCGTCTCCACGAAACCTGAATTAGAGGCAACCATACCGTTTATCGGCTGACGTAGATTCGCTGCGGCCATTCCCTGTCGCGTCCATGCCCCCGCCGCCTGGTTGACCGGAATCGGTGCCCGCTGGTTGGGATTAACAACCACGGACGACCCCGTCAGGGAATTTGAGGGTGAATTAGTATTCATCGATGGAATGTTCATACTGTACGCCCGTGGAGGCTGTACCGTTGTCTGACCGGCAAACCAATTATTTGGCTGATTACCCGATGTTTGACAACCAGTTGCCAAAATAAGACTGCAGGCACACAACAGAAAATAATGAATGCGAACCATCGTGGTTGTCCTTTAAAACACTGCGATCATCTAAAAAAATTCTTTTTAAGCTCAAGTTTTCAAAATTTGAATTACTCGAGGCGGCGTACGATAGCAAGTTGCGATGCCTTCGCAAGATCAGTTCCCCAATTGCCCCTGTAATGCAGTCAACTTTCATTAACCAAAATCCTTGAAAACGATGGTGCTTGTGACAAAATTAGGGCAAAATATTGGCACCTTTACAAACGATAACCCGCACTCCCCACGGAAGATCGATGCAACTACTTCTATCTCACAAGACTGCTCTCCGGTTCGCACTCTCGCGAAAAACGCTAGCAGTCCTTTTCGCCTGTATTGCAAGTGCCCTGCCCTCCGCACCGGCTTGCGGACAACAACAATCCGCAGATCTTGTTTTAGTTGGCGGTAATATTTATACGGTGGATCAATCGCGCCCTCATGCAGAAGCGATTGCTGTGAACGCTGGCCGAATTGTTGCCGTTGGATCCGACAAGGCGATATCGGCCTACATCACCCCTGAAACGCAAGTTATCGATCTCAAGGGTAAGTTTGCAATGCCTGGATTCATCGAAGGCCATGCTCACTTCATGGGCCTGGGTGAATCTATGATGATGCTCAACCTTCACAAGGCAAAAACTTGGAATGAGATTGTACTTCAGGTTGAAAACGCGACTCGCACGACGCCCCCTGGGGAATGGATCATCGGTCGTGGCTGGCATCAGTCTAAATGGGATCACGTTCCTTCACCCAACGTCGATGGCTACCCTACTAATTTCGAGATGAACTTAGCAACGCCTGACCACCCCGTATTATTAACTCACGCAAGTGGCCACATGAGTTTCGCCAATGAATACGCAATGAGGCTTGCAGGTATTGATGTAGACACAGTCAACCCCAGAGGAGGAGAAATTGTTAAAGACGAAAACGGCAAGCCCATTGGGATTTTCCGTGAGACGGCTCAGGCTTTAATTCAAAAAGTAAAAACACGTGCTGATAGCCAAAGGCCTCAATCAGAAAAACAGGCGTATTCCCAACGCGCAGCTGAACTTGCCTCGATGGAGTGCCTTAAAAAGGGGATCACCAGCTTCCAAGACGCAGGTTCCACTCTTGCCACCGTCCGAACACTTCGCCAGTTAGCTGACAAAGGTAAACTGGGAGTTCGTCTTTGGGTCATGATTAGAGATGACAATGAGCGGCTACGCGGGCAACTGGCCAACTTCAAAATGATTGGTTACGCGGATCAGTTTTTGACGTGTCGAGCCCTGAAACGCTCTATCGACGGCGCTCTCGGCGCTCACGGAGCTTGGCTACTTGCTCCCTATCAGGATCTACCCACCAGCTCAGGCTTGAATACCGCTTCCATTGAATCTGTCACCGAGACCGCCAAACTCGGGATTAAAAATGATTTCCAAGTCTGCGTTCATGCAATCGGAGATCGAGCCAACCGTGAAGTCCTCGATATTTACGAAAAGATGTTTCGCGAATTTCCAAGTCAGTTTCCACGCAGATGGCGAATAGAACACGCGCAACACCTGCATCCCGACGATATCCCCCGGTTTGGAAAATTGGGAGTCATTGCATCGATGCAGGGAATTCACTGCACATCAGACGCTATTTTTGTTCCGCAGCGATTAGGCATGCGCCGCAGCGAGGAAGGCGCTTACGTCTGGAAATCACTTATTGAGACGGGCGCCATTGTCACCAACGGAACCGATGCACCCGTCGAGGACGTCGACCCAATTGCATCGTTTTATGCTTCAGTTACACGACGCTTAACGGACAAATTCACATTTTTCCCAGAGCAGGTGCTTTCGCGGGAGCAGGCTATTCGCTCCTACACAATCGACAATGCCTATGCTGCTTTTGAAGAAAACATCAAAGGGTCTTTGGTCCCCGGAAAGCTGGCTGATATCGTGGTACTCAATAACGATCTTATTCAATGCGATGCAGAACAAATAAAAAACACTCGCGTCGAGATGACCATCATCGATGGAAGAATTGCGTTCCAAGCACAAGCAACCACAACGAACTCGGAATAAACCACTCGGGACTGCGAGCAACGCCAGGCTTTCATTTCAGGCTCCAATGCCCATCGCGAGACGGATCGTCCAATGATACCAAGCTCTGCACTTGAATACTGACTAAGCCTTGATGCGTCGGTAACGCCGAAAACAAACCGCAAGCGCTAACCAACCCAACATGCTTCCAGGTTCGGGAACCGCGGAGAAGATGCGGTCGTATCCAATCGCATCTAACGCCAGCAGATCCATATTGTAGAGTTCATTTCGAACTCCGAAATCGGTCGTCGGGTCCATAATTCCAAAACCGCCTTCTATCGCCCAGTGACTTGCTTGCTCACCATCGCCATAGTTGACTCCTTTAGACCAAGCAGACGCGACTCCTGCCGTGTTGGTCAGTCCGCCGTCGATCGAAAGATACTTATCCCGCTCATCAGCAGTCCAGTCAAGATCTGCACCCACGGCCTCGCTGTCGGTTGAGAACCTGAGGAAGTCTAGGCTATTAACATAATTAAGTTCGTCATCTGAAAACTGACCGCCACCATTGTTATCCAGCTCATCGACACCACTTGAAAAACCCAGAGTATGCCCAATCTCATGCAACGCAGTGCCAAAAAAATCTAAATGGTTGGCTTCAATCCCGTCGCTTGGGTCGAAATCCCAGTCGTAAAGAGCATTGAAATTAATGACCCCGTCAACGGTCGAAGCATGGGAATCCCTCAAACCAAGTGCTTTCGCATTAGCTGTCGTAAGCGACACGGTGGTATTGTTTAACCCACCATCGTTATCGAGATAGCCCAATTCAAAATTCGACCCCGGCGCCTCAGAAGTCTGGTTGGTGTAAATCGAAAAAGAAGAGCCCTTCGCCAATCCATTAGAGAATTTGACATCGTCGGCGGTCGAGACATCGTTACTGATCGCATTCCGAAATTCACTGTAGGTGAACGAGTCACGAACGTAGGTCGCAGCGCTAACAGTGCGTTGGTCTAACGTGACGAATCCAAAATCAAGGAAGATCGTAATGTTGTCATGGAATTCACTACCCCAGGTGTTGGCAGCTCGCTGGAACGATCGATTGGCCAACGCATTCGTTCCGATACTCGAACGGATATTCATTTGGCCTTGGCAGGCGGAAACCCACCCGACAATCAAAATAATTAAACCAAAAGAGAAACGATTCATCGATCAGAAAACCAAACAATTCAGAATTGAAAAATTTCAAGGAGGGGAGCCACGACAAATCATTCATCGCCGAGACCGATGCTCCTAGAATACGCTCCCAGACACCGATTTTCAAGGATAAACGACTTATAACAACCAAACCTGAGGCAACTCACACGAATTCCCGTTGAATTTCACCTTGTTCTTTGGCAAACCAACCCCGACCACCTATTCCAGATGCACGACACTTCGGAGTACGTTTTAGGAGAGAAGTGATAAAAAGCGAACTGAACCTTGGACTAACCCAAACCGTTCTTCGAACAGCAATCTATGAAAGAGGTCATTCCAAGAGATCCAGCAATGGTTTTTCCACCTTTGAAAGCGCGCCCTCAAGCTCCAATAGCCACCTCTTCGTCCCCACGCCGCCCTGGGTTGAAAACCCACCCAGCCCGCCGCTGCGCACAACTCGATGGCAAGGAACGATCATGGGAAAGGGATTTCTTTTCATCACAGTCCCCACCGCTCTCGCCGCGCCGGCATGCCCCACCTTGTCCGCCAAATCACCGTAGGTCAAAACCTGACCACGCGGGATGTTCCGGCAAGCCTCGGTCACCGCCAACTGAAAAGCAGTCATCCCAGCTGTATAGATTTCGAAGCTGTCAAACCCAACCTTCTCTCCCGCAAGATACTTCCGAACTTGAGTCCGAAATCGCTTCATTGGCTCAAAGGACGATACGTCGCTGAGCCCAGCTTCCTGAAACGCCTGGCGTACCTGTCCCGGATCGTCGAAACCGAGCTTAATTGCCAGGACAATTTTCCCAGAATACAAAACGCCAAACCAACCGATTACCGAATCGAAAATATCAAGCGAAACTTCCGGCGGCTGAAACGATTGACCCATCGATAATATCCCTGTCCGATTCAACTAAGGCGTTGCTCACAGTCCAATCGGATTCGTCTTTACCGACGGCCCCGACCGTTGTCTTTATTGCGATTGCCACTGCGGGCTCCATCTTCGTTGCTGCGTTGGTTGCCACGTGAACCACCATCGTTCCCGCGGTTATTGCCGCGAGATCCACCGTCGCTGTTACCGCCCCGGCTATCACCACGCGAACCTCCTTCGCTGTTGCGACTGCTTCCTCGTGCGCCGCCTGCACCACCGCGACCGCGACCGCGGCCACCGCCACCACTATTACCGCGACGTCCACCACCCGATTTCTTATGATTCTGGATGTTCGATTCGACCAGGACTGTGATGGTCTCTTCCCACGTTGGAACTTTTACACGCTTTCTAGCCGGCTCCCCACGATCCGCCGAATCAAACTGATCATCGTCATCACGTGAGTCTCGGGCTTCTGCCCCTTCGCTACGTTGGCTTTCGCTGTGAGTGCTCGACTTCCTCCTGCGCGACCGTCCACGCCGACGGGATCGGCCTTCACCCTCTTCCCCGCGTTGGCCGCGACCACGGTCCTTACGCTCGACCACGTCTTCACCCGAATCAACTTCTAAATCTGGAGCGAAATCTTCGTCGTCTAGTAGGCCGGAACCAAATCCATCGCTCTGAGGTCGGCCGCTGCTTTCTGCAGTCCGCTCTGTCCGCTCTG
>JAALLA010000340.1 GCA_011087765.1 Pirellulaceae bacterium | reverse complement strand
ATGCAAAGACCCGAGCCGACGTTTTGATCGACGGAGATTTTGAATTGACGGGTGCTCAAGCCGGGTGGCTCTACGGAACCGCCCCCAATAGCGCAAATCAAGACGCCGCCGCTCCCGGAATCGATGCCCCGATTGAAGGAAACGAAACCCTTAGAATCACAGGGAACTTTTTAGGAGGTTCAACCACGAGCTTTTCGGAAGCCTATCAAGAAATTGCAGTGGACGGTACCGATTTCACCATTGGCGATGAAATCTCCCTTCAAGGGCTGCTCGCCCACCAATCCTCAAATGCGCTCTCCGGCGGAAATGAAGCCTATTTCGAAGTCGCCTTTATTCTTGGCCCCTTTCTCAGTGGAACAGTTCAATCCGCATTTCTTACATCAGAATCCAGAAGAGATGAGTATCTGTTTTTTGAAACCGTAAAAACCACCATCCCCGAAAACGTAACCGCCATTCGCGCGTCAGTTAAATACAAGCAAACCGGAAACAGCAGTGGTGTCGCCTGGGCTGAAAACGTCAAGCTTGTGAATTTTACGACGGCAGTTCCTGAGCCCGGATCATTATCAATCCTCTTAATCGGAATGGTTGGATTCGCAGCTAAACGCCGGAAGCGAAGCTGCTAGCACGCCTGTTAGGCACGACTCTCGAACAACTCGATCATCCCTTGAAGCCTGACAAGTGTCAGGCTTTTTTCGTTTACTAATCGAGCCGCAATTCTGAAAACAGTGGCGGAATGCCATTCAAATGCAGGTGAAATCGCAAAACTTTTTCATTTTTATTTTTTCTTAACAATGGCTGAGGCGATGACCTTGCAAAGCCACGATCGGCTCTTTGCCAGACTGAATGCCCCAAGGTTATCTTAACGGCAATACGCGTCCCCTAACCTGTTTTGATGCAAACCAATTTCAGCGAATCTACGGTTACTGTTCTGATGGAAATTGTTATGCGAAGATCGAGCAAGAATTCATATAATGGATTTTCATTGAGCCCATTTCACTCTTGACCAATTACATGCTATGTCAACCACAACAAAGCCAGATACTTCAGAAACGTCCTCACCTTCCAATCGAATCACCGGCTCGGAGGCAGTTGTGCGCTGCCTGCTCGAAGAGGGGGTCGATTTAGTATTTGGATATCCAGGCGGGGCAATCATGCCCGTTTACGACGAACTTTACAAATACAGTGATCAAATCCACCATGTTCTTGTCCGCCATGAGCAGGGCGCGACGCATGCAGCTCAAGGCTACGCGCGTTCATCAGGCCGCGTCGGCGCCTGCATTGCGACTTCCGGACCTGGCGCGACCAATCTAATCACCGGAATCGCGGACGCCATGATTGATTCCACTCCAATTGTCTGCATTACCGGCCAAGTTCCCAAGCACCTACTCGGATCAGATGCTTTTCAGGAAACGGACGTTATGGGAATTACCATCCCTGTTACCAAATGGAGCTTTCAGATAACCGATGCGTCTGAAATTCCCGAGGTATTCGCTAAAGCGTTTTACGTTGCCAAATCAGGTCGTCCCGGTCCCGTCGTCATCGACATCACCAAAAACGCCCAATTTGGAGAGCTGGACTATCACTACGAACCATGCGAGGTCGTGAAAACGTACGTATCCCGCCCAGACGTTGCTCGCAACGAATTACAAGAAGCAGCGGATTTGATTAACTCGGCTGAACGCCCCTACATTCTTTTCGGACAGGGCGTAATTCTATCCGAAGCGGAAGCGGAACTAAAAGAGTTCGTTGAAAAAGCTGGTATCCCCGCAGCATGGACCATCATGGGCCTATCTGCAATGAACACCGACCACCCGCTCAACGTTGGCATGCTGGGGATGCACGGAAACTACGGCCCCAATGTCATGATCAATGAATGTGATGTAATGATCGCAATCGGCATGCGATTTGACGACCGCGTTACCGGCAACCTTGATAAATTTGCCAAGCAAGCCAAAGTCATACATATCGAAATAGACCGGGCGGAAATTGATAAAAATGTAAAAACAGATGTCGCACTCGTTGGTGACGCCAAGGAAGTCCTCAATCATCTCACACCCCTTGTAAATCAAAACTCCCATGAGGCTTGGCATCAAAAGTTTAAAGATTGCGACGTCATGGAATTCGACAAGGTCATCAAAGACGAGTGCAGTCCAACCGACGGGATGATGACCATGGGTGAGGTCATCAAAAACCTCAATCAACACACGCAGGGCGAAGCCATCATTGTTACAGACGTTGGACAACACCAAATGGTCGCCTGTCGCTATGCAGAATTTACGAAATCCAAAAGCAACATTACCTCCGGCGGCTTGGGGACAATGGGATTTGGACTCCCGGCAGCAATCGGTGCGAAGCTTGGCGCACCAGAACGTCAAGTAATCGCGGTTGTCGGTGACGGTGGGATTCAAATGACAATCGAGGAACTCGGTGTCATTTTGCAAACCGATGTTCACGTCAAAATCGTCCTGTTGAACAATGAATTTCTTGGCATGGTTCGTCAATGGCAACAATTGTTTTTTGACAAACGGTATTCGGCCACCGAAATGGTAAATCCAGATTTCCAAAAAATCGCCGAGGCTTACAAGATCGAATCTAAGAGAATCGAAGACCGTGCGGATTTGGACCAATCAATCCAGGAAATGCTCGACCATGACGGAGCCTATTTCCTAGAGGTTATGGTGGGAAAAGAAAACAATGTCTTTCCAATGGTGCCATCGGGTGCAGGAGTTTCCGAAATCAGACTGGAATAACAACTCCCCCGGCACATCTCTTTATCCAAACACGAACTACAAATAGATTCTGATTCAATTATGGCCCAACAAATTACCATTGCCGTTTTCAGTGAAAACAAAGCCGGCTTGCTTCATCGCGTAACCACTAGTTTTACTCGCCGAAAAATTAACATTGAAAGCCTAACGGCGTCACAAAGTGAAGTCCCGGGTATTCATCGTTACACGATCGTCGTCGAAATCACTCCCGAAGACGCGGATAAGCTAGTCCATGCACTTGAGAAACAGGTCGATATCCAAAAGGCCTTTTGGTATTCCAACGACGAGATAATTTATCGGGAAATTGCGCTTTATAAAATCCGCGCCGAAGCGTTGAAAGACGGCAGCCCTGCGCTCGAAGTCGTCGATCGACACCATGCACGAATCCTCTCCGTTGAGGAACATTTTACCGTCATTCAAAAGACCGGACGGCGAGAAGCAACCACGAAGTTGTTCGAAGAACTCGAACCTTATGGGATTCTTGAGTTTGTCCGGTCCGGCCGTGTGGCTATTTCCCGACCGATGAAAGAATTAAAAGACTATCT
>JAALLA010000067.1:11736-20128 GCA_011087765.1 Pirellulaceae bacterium | reverse complement strand
GGAAAAGATCAAACTCGACGCTGACATCAATGCGGCAACCGTCAAACTCGACAGCGAAAAAAAGTCGCTTGCCGTAGAAATTGAAAAGCTGGCGGAAATTAAGGACATGATCGAGAAGTGCACCATCAAAGTTCCCGAAGGTGTAACCGGGCAAGTGGTATTCGCAAAAGAGTCATCCCGCGGTGGCAACGACTGGATTCTGGAAGAAGGAACCTCGGTGCGGCAAAACCAAGTGTTAATCCGACTTCCCAATCCCGAGAAAATGGAAGTGAAGGCACTCATCAACGAGCAAAGCATCACCCAGATTGAAGAGGGGATGGCGGCGACTATCAAAGTCGATGCTCTTAATAGTAGTGCCTCACTTAAAGGTGTTGTCACCAAAGTGAGTGAATACGCCGAGTCGAGCGGATGGATGAGTAGCAGCATCAAAAAATACGCCGTAATGGTTAAAATCATTGATCCACCGAAAACATTAAAACCCGGAATGAATGCTTCGGTGACGATTCAGGTAAAGTATCTGCCTGAAGCACTTCTTGCTCCTATCCAAACGGTTTATTCGGTTCAAGACAGACAATTTTGCCTCGCTAAAGTTGGGGACAAATGGGAAACCCTCGAGGTCGAGGTCGGCGGAGATAACTCGCAAATGGTTTACTTCGATTCGGGTGCGGAAGCGGGAACTGAGTTGGTCCTGAACCCAGGTGGTTTCAAAGAATACATGGAACTTCCTGAATTCGAAATGGAAACGAAAATCGAGCTTCCTGATTCGGTTGTCGCGGAAGTCGAAGCGTCTAAAAAATCGGCGAAAGCAAGAAATAAAGGAGAGGGCAAGTCGGGCGGGAAACGTGCCGGCAGCGGAAAACGAGGCGGTGCTGGCGGTGGAAGTGGTTTCGCCATGCCCAGCAGCGGAGCCGACTTGATCAAACAGAAAGACACCGATGGCGACGGCAAGCTGACCAAAGACGAAGCCGGTTCACCTTACTCGTTTTTCTTTGATTCAGTTGATACTGACAAAGATACCTATCTAAGTGAGTCCGAACTTGACACCTCAATCAAGAACATGAAAGCAAGGATGCAAGGCGGTGGCGGTTTTGGTGGTGGAGGTCGCCAGTGACCCAAACCTCTACCAGAATGGCCGCGGTCATTCGCGATCTCCAAAAACACTATGTTTTAAAAAGCGAAACGGTTCGTGCCCTGCGAGGCGTCTCGTTTGAGGTACCTGAAGGTGATTATGTTGCCATCATGGGTCCCTCGGGATCCGGCAAAAGTACACTCTTGAACCTCCTTGGTTGCCTCGATCAACCCACGCACGGATCGTTTCTGCTCGGTGGCGACGATGTCGCTCAAATGACCGACGATGAACTTTCCACCATTCGCGCTTCGCGAATTGGTTTTGTCTTTCAGTCATACAACCTGATTGCTCAGCTGAGTGTTGTCGAAAACATTGAAGTCCCCTTGTATTACATGGGGAACCTCAACGCCCAATCCCGCAAACGAAGTATCGAGCTTGCCAAAATGGTAGGCCTGGGAGAACGGCTCGATCACCGGCCCACCCAGCTTTCCGGAGGTCAACAGCAACGCGTCGCCATTGCCCGATCATTAGTCAATGATCCCTATTTCATTTTGGCGGATGAAGCGACTGGAAACCTTGATTCCGTGACAACTGAAGAAATACTCGCCCTCTTTCAACGCCTGAATGATGAAGGCAAAACAATCATCATGGTGACCCACGAAGACGAAGTTGCCGAGCATGCAAAGCGAGTGATTCGTTTGCGTGATGGTGAAATTCAATTCGATAAACCGGTGGAGGGCCGCAAGGTTTTCACGGCAGAACAAATTCAAGAAATTGCTCACAACGCCGACGTCGCATCTCGCGGCGCGGAGTAATCTATCCTCCGTAAGACGTTAAACGGTTTCAAACCTTCATCAAGCGACCTCATTCATGCGTTATTTCCGAACCGTCAAACTAGGCACCAAAAGCCTCTTGCTGCACCCGATGAGGTCTTTATTGACCGTGCTCGGCATCTTTATTGGTGTGGCAAGTGTGATCTGGTTGCTTGCGATTGGCGAGGGAATTAGCAAAGAGGCTCAACGACAAATTGAGGATCTCGGCGCCGAAAACATTATCATCAGAAGCATTAAGCCCCCAGATGAAAGTGGCGGCAATTTCCGCCAAATTACGGCTTTTGGCGTTACGCGTAACGAGTGCAAACTTATTAATGACACCATCTCGACAGTTAAGCGAGTTCTGCCGATCCGAGAACTGTCGCAAAAGTTTGCGTATACGGGTAACCCCAACGTAAAACCAGTCGACGGTAGACTAGTCGGTTGCACTGCAGATTATGCAGAAGTTACCCGTCTAGAAATTGAACGTGGTCATTTCCTGACCACCCGAGAAGTCGAACTCAACCGTCCCGTCTGCGTAATCGCGGCAAAACTCGCCGAAAGACTTTTTCCATCCGAAGATCCATTAAACAAGCAAATTTATCTCCCGGAAAAAAAAGAAAACTTCAAAATCGTCGGTGTGTTGAAGCATAGGAATGCGACCGCCGCGATTGGTGGATCACTTGCCGCTCAAGATTTCTCGCTGGACATCTACATTCCAGTTACGACGATGCGAGCAAGAATGACCGATCAAGAAACGAAACGAGCCGGTGGTTCGTTTTCAACTAAACTTTTCGAACTTTCTCAGATAACAGTCCAGGTCAAAAGCTCAGACGATGTTCCCAGAACAGCGGAATTAGTCGAAGCGACGCTGCGACAGAACGATGCGGATCGACAGGATATTGCAGTCGTGGTTCCCTACGAACTACTCGAGCAAGCGAAAACGACACGCCTCATGTTCATGATGTTCATGGGTCTGATTGCCGCAATTTCGCTAATCGTTGGTGGAATTGGAATTATGAACATCATGCTTGCGACGGTAACCGAACGAACCCGGGAAATTGGAATTCGCCGAGCCCTCGGAGGTAAGCAAAGGGACATCGTTCTTCAGTTTCTAGTGGAAACCATTACGCTTTCAATCGTCGGTGGAATCACGGGAATCTTGATGGGTTTACTCTGCCCCGTCGTGGTCGATGTCTCTCGATGGGGTTTGGAATACTTCGCGCCCCAGCTCTACGCCAGCCTTCCGGAAGTTGCCAGAGTGATGCGTCCGACGATTGTTCCCATTTCGATTCCAGTTGCGTTTGGCATCTCGGTCGTCGTCGGTGTCTTTTTTGGCCTTTACCCTGCCGTCCGGGCAGCCCAGCTAGACCCAATTGAAGCACTACGCCACGAATAATAACGGATTTTATTTGCCAAACCGCTCTCCCAGCCTCATCCCTGGCGTTCTTGAGCAGCGAATTTTCGGTCCCCCGGCTGAGATTCTCACTGCTTTTAGCTGACGCAGGCGATGGGACGGTTTTCGACCACCAGTATTTTTGGCATAACAGTAGCTCCGGCAGCGATTGGCAAAACACCAAACCCGCCATTTCATCTTCTGCTGGTTTTGTAAGCAGCAAGTATTTTGGGGCATTCCCCTTCGAGTCCTTTCAACGAGGTGCATTTTGTCCAGTCCCAGCCGCAGCGGAGCATTTGATTCAGCCGTGGACAAACGGGTGGAACGATTCACCGAGAGTATCAGCTTCGATCAGAGGCTCTTCCGTCACGATATCAGCGGAAGTATCGCCCACGCGAAAATGCTGACCGATCAAGGGATTCTGACGGCGCAGGAATGCGATGACATCGAGTCAGGGCTCAACGAGATATTGCATGAGCTGCAAAACGGAACCTTCATAATTCGGGAAGAACTCGAAGATATTCACATGAATATCGAACAGGCTTTGATTGACCGAATTGGTGATACCGGGCGAAAACTTCATACGGGGCGAAGTCGCAACGATCAAGTGTCAACCGACCTCCGATTATGGGTTCGCGAATCCATTGATCGCGTTGACGGGCTTTTAGAGGGTCTACAGATCGCATTTGTGAATCGATGCTCGGATGATTTCGAGGTCGTCGTTCCCGCCTACACACACCTTCAGCGGGCTCAACCCGTCTTACTCCCACACGTCTGGTTGGCCTACTGTGAAAAGTTCCAACGTGATCGAGAGCGACTGGCTGATTGCCGAAAACGAGTCAATTTATGCAGCCTGGGTACAGCAGCGCTGGCGGGAACCACACTCCCCATCGACCGAGCAAACACTGCAAAACGACTCGATTTTGAAGGGTTAGTCGCCAACAGTATCGACTCATCGAGTGACCGCGACTTCGTGATGGAATCCTTATTTTGTCTCACCACCATCTCAGTTCACCTCAGCACCTGGGCTGAGGAATGGATTTTGTGGGCGACTTCAGAATTCGATTTCATCCAGCTGCCTCACGCGTTTTGCACCGGGTCTTCGATTATGCCACAGAAGATTAATCCCGATGTCTTGGAACTAACCCGAGGTAAAACCGCCCGCGTTATCGGCAGCCTGCAGACCTTGCTTGTGCTCTCCAAAGGCCTTCCCCTGGCCTACAACCGCGATTTGCAAGAAGACAAACCCCCTCTTTTCGATGCCTTTGATACCGTTACTGCTTGTCTGGAATTGGCTGCCCCACTTGTTGAGGGGGCAAAAATGAAACGGGAATCGATTAATTCACGATTGGAGCGAGGGTTCCTCGACGCCACAACTCTGATGGAATACTTGATTAAACGCGGCATTCCACAGCGTAAAGCCCACCACATGATTGGTGAACTGGTACGCCTGGCAACCGAAAAATCCATCACGCTGGCCGAGCTTCCACTCGAAGACTTCCAAGCCGCCGATCCTACGCTCGACGCTTCCGTTTACGACGTTCTTGGGGTGAAAAATGCGATCGACGCATTCCAAAGCATTGGCTCAACCGGGCCTCGGTTCGTTTCCGAGCAAATCTCGATGTGGAAAAACCGTTTGAACCTCGGTTCTTAACGGTAAATTTAACCAGAATTCATTGGTGGTTGCCCGTTATTGAAGGTAGTTTAGTGGAGGTCGTTGAGGGACAGTTTCGTTTCCATATCCGTTTGGGAAAACTGGGGAACAAACGAGAACGCCATTCTCGGTAGAAACACAAATTCCCTAACCCGTTTAATCCCTCTAAAACTTTCAAGTCGATCTCGCTCATCTCTTCCGCAAAATACAATCGTTAGAATTGATCTAAGCCTGTTGAAGTAGGTGTCAAAAGGACGATTCAAAACCGGTCATGTCTATGCAAGCTTCGGAACCACGACCCCCACACAAAAGCCTCATTCGATGGGAGCTCAAACTCTTGTTTTGCGCAATCGTGATGCTCTCTATCGTTGGCCTGACCTCACACCTTCAACCGTCGCTGAGCGCTCAGGATCAGGATTTAAAGGCAGCTCCTGAATTGACACCTGTGGACCAGGGCATCGACGAGACCACTCGCTTGATTCTCCGTACCGTTCGTGATTCTGATCCTCAATTATCGGACGAATTAGCTCGAGCTGCCAAGCTGATGATTGATATCCGCCTGTTCGAAGACGCCAGATTCTACATCGGGCAAATCTCAAAGCTCAACTTGAACAGCGAACAACTCTACCAACTTCAAAACGAAATTGGTGCGGATTTCTTTTCAGGCATTCACGCCAACGATGCCCTCCAACCCGAGGGCCGAGAACTGGCAAGAAAAGTCCTCAAAGCTTCCAAAACGGTAGCCAATTCGCCAGCTAGAATCGACGACCTTATTAAGACGCTCAACAATCCTGACATCTCAGTTCGCTCAGAAGCCTTCCGAAAACTTCGACGGCTCGGCGAACCTGCCGTAGCTCAATTGTTGGAAGTCTTTGCTCAAAAAGACCGTGTTGCAGATTTTCCGGGAATCCGCGGCGCTTTGAAAAGCATGGGAATCCATGCCCAAGGGCCACTCCTCGGTGCCGCTCGGGCCAACGACATTCAAGTTCAGGCAGAAGCACTGAGAGCATTAGGTTACTACCGCACCTCAGAGTCACTCGATGTGATGATGCGAGCCTACCTTTCGCCCAATGTCCCTGATGCCCTGAAAGCGATCGCACTCCAGTCACTTGATCGAGCAGAATTTGGGTACGATCCAGCGATTATTGAAGAACGGCTCTACCAACGATCCCGGGAATTTCTAACCGGCAAACGACCGGTTGATGGTGCCGTCCTCAGTTCTGTCACAATCTGGTATTGGGACAATCAAAAGAAAAAGATGGTCTCATCCGAACTTGACCACCTGACTGCAACGCGAGTCACGGCCGCCAGACGTGCCGCAGACCTTTATGAGATCAATCCAGCCCTCGATCGAAATCGAGAATTATATCTGCTGACTCAACTTGAAGCCGCAAAACGGATTGCCGGTCCAAGTAAAAAAACGAACGTTGAGCTCATTCAAAAAACACTTGGAATCACTCGAGAGGAAACCCAAGCTGTCCTCGGAGAAGCATTAAAACTAGAACTCGTGCCCGCCGCGATCGCCTGTTGCGAATTACTTGAAAAAATCGGAAACGAATCTTCGCTCTCCGCAACTGCGGGGCAGCCTTCGGAACTCATTGACGCAATTGTATTTGGCGATCGGCATCTTCAGTTCGCCGCAATGCAGGCGATTGCCGCAATCGACCCTCAAGAAGCTTTTGCCGGAAATAGCTACTTAATGAAACTCGCCGTCTTTTTGGCTCAGAGTGAAAATCGTCCTTCCGGTTTAATGGGACACAACCGGGAAGACTTAGCTCAAAATTACGCAGCCACCATGCTGTCGCTCGGACTTTACGGACGCGGTGCAGGTTCCAGTCGTGAGTTCTTCCAAACGGCGACAAGCGATCCCGACCTCGAAGTCTTAATCGTGACCGACACGCTGGACAATCCCAGCTATGGGAATCTCATTCAACAACTGAGAAATGACTGGCGTACCCGGCGACTGCCAATCGCTCTCCTCTATCGCGATGCGGATCGAGGCCGTCGAACGTCGATTCAACTTCAAAACGATCCCTTATTCACAGCGATCCCATTTTCACTCCAACCCCGACTAATCGCAACTCATGTTGAGCGCCTCGACGATCGCATTAAACCATGGAAACTTTCTAATTTTGATCGCCGACGGCATGGAGCTTTTGCGATGCAATGGCTTGCGAAAATCTCTAGCGATCGGGAGCGGTATTACTTCTATCGAATCAGTCCCCGGGAACAGGCTCAACTTGCGAAACTACTTTACCTCCCCGGGTTTGCCGCAGACGCCAGTGCAATACTTGGAAGCTTGGGCACGCCCGAGTCACAACGCATCTTGGTTGATTTTGCCAGTCAAACTGCGATTCCCGTAGACGAACGCGAAGTTGCCGCTGCGGCATTCGCCAAATCAGTCAAACGTGGCGGAACACTGCTAACAGTTGCTGACGTTCAACTTCAATACGATCGCTACCAAGCGAGTAGCGACGAACCCAAGGAAAGTCGCCAGGTTCTTGCCGATCTCCTCGATGCAATCGAAGATCGAAACCGAACCGCTGGCGTCCAGTAATCGCGAATTTGCCAACGCGTCAAGCCACCTCTGAATCCAGACAGGCTATTTCCCTGCCACCGCGTGTAAATTGCTGAACTTCAATACAATTGCGGCAGTTGATTTACCCCAATTGTCATTTCTGCCCCCAAAGTCAGTGCAAACTCCGTACTGTCGATTAAACTTAGGGAAGGTCGTTTGTTTTTACACCACTTGGATTCAACTGTTTCAAACAGCTCCCAACATCCCTCAATGATCACAAACAAGATATTTGATTTCCGAGCAGCGTCCATGGCCAAGATACTGGTCAGTTGCCTGATTCTATTTATTTCCAATAGCGCAACTAATTTAGCAGGCCAAGAATTCGAGGGGGAATTGAGCCAGTGGGAAACACATCGACCCACTGGAGCTCGAGCTTCTTTCATGATGCCGAAAAAGCCATTTTACGTGGAGCGTAGTTTTTCGCCGCTCGAAGGCAAGCCACCTATCAAAGTCCGCATCTTTGTCAGTTCGGTACTCGATGGGGAGGTTACCTTCATATTCTCTTATCACGACCTTCACACAGAACCAGCTAACCGGCAGGCGATTAACGAGGCACTTCAGGGAGTCGTCAGGGGGAGCGTTTTTAATGTGCTTGGGAATTTACTGCCCGCCGAGGAAGTTGGTATGACTCGTAACCCGTTTCCCATTGCCCTCGATGGTAACCCCGGCTTGCAGTACGTCTACCGATTCGCGCGGAATAAAGAACCTTTCATTGTTACCTCGCGGGTTTTTGCGGTCGGCAAGAGAATTTATCAATTAAATTGCATCATGATCGAGAAGAATTATGATGCATTTATTCCCGCTAAATTCTTAAAAACTATCAAACTCTATGACCCCGATTACGACCTCCCACCACGACCTCGTAAGCGACCATCGTAACCCC
>JAALLA010000067.1:0-11636 GCA_011087765.1 Pirellulaceae bacterium | reverse complement strand
CCGGGTGATCAGACACGATTACCCGCGTTTGCCGAGGCGTATCACGACTTAGACTGCTTACTGGGCTGACTCTCTTCGCCAGTTCGCGTGTTTTTGGTTTTATAAAAAATTTTCGCAATCAAATTCTCAGCGAACAAATCAGCGGTTTCCAAATAAAAAAATCTGGGGTTCTGTTCGCGGATATCCAGTTTTTTCACCAGTTTCTAGGCTGCCGCACCTTGATAAAACGTGGGCGATTGGTACGCTTGGGAAATTTTGTAAACCGAGGCATTTTTCGCCTATCACCCACAATAAGGGAATAGTGTGGCACGACGCGACGATATCAAAAAAATCATGTTGATCGGCTCGGGACCGATCGTTATCGGCCAAGCCTGCGAATTTGACTATTCCGGCACTCAGGCGTGCAAGGCGTTGCGTGAAGAGGGGTATGAGGTAATCCTCGTGAACTCCAACCCCGCCACGATTATGACCGATCCAGGAACGGCCGACCGAACTTACATTGAACCACTGGAATGGCGCATTGTAGAAAAAATCATCGCCAAAGAAAAACCGGACGCGTTGCTTCCAACACTCGGTGGGCAAACCGCACTCAATCTGGCGATGGATCTCTCCGAACACGGAATCCTTGACAAATATGGCGTCGAAATGATCGGAGCCGACGCCGATGTCATCGACAAAGCTGAGAATCGAGACCGCTTCCAACAGGCGATGAACAATATTGGCCTTGATATCTGCATTGGCGAAACAGTCACCACCGTGGAACAAGCTCGCGTTGTTATGGAAAAAGTTGGCCTGCCCTGTTTGATCCGCCCCAGTTTCACTATGGGTGGAAGTGGATCGGCCATTGCCTACAACAAAGATGAATTTGACCTCTTGGTTCGCCGGGGAATTGACCAATCTCCCACCGATGAAGTTTTGATCGAAGAATCCATCATCGGCTGGAAAGAATATGAGATGGAAGTGATGCGAGACACCGATGACAACGTTGTCATCATTTGCTCGATTGAAAACTTTGATCCAATGGGGGTCCACACCGGTGATTCGATTACCGTTGCCCCGGCGCAAACTCTTTCCGATAAAGAATACCAGCGAATGCGGGATGCAAGTATCGCTGTCATTCGTGAGATCGGAGTCGAAACCGGTGGCTCGAATATCCAGTTCGCAACCAACCCCGACACTGGACGAATGATCGTCATTGAAATGAATCCTCGAGTAAGCCGGTCGAGTGCTCTGGCATCGAAAGCGACTGGATTCCCAATCGCGAAAATCGCTGCAAAACTGGCCGTTGGCTACAAACTTTGGGAACTCCCCAACGACATCACTCGAGAAACCAAAGCTTGCTTTGAGCCTACCATCGACTACGTCGTGACCAAAATCCCAAGATTTACTTTTGAAAAATTCCCAGAAGCCGACTCAACGCTGATGACTCAGATGAAGAGTGTCGGGGAAACCATGGCAATCGGAAGGACGTTTAAAGAGTCATTCCAAAAAGCACTTCGGGGCCTGGAAGTTGGAAGCTTTGGATTTGGCTGTGACAGCAAAGATCTCTGGGGCACCGACGAGCAACCCGATCGAGACACCATCCGGTCGAAACTCTCGATTCCAAACTCAGAACGGCCTTGGTACTTGCGTTACGCATTCAAAAGCGGGTTCACCGTCGATGAAGTTCACGCATTGACCAACATCGATGTTTGGTTTCTCGAACATCTCGTCGGAATCATCGAGATGGAAGAACACCTTCGCTCGATCCAACTGAATGAGATGACTTCAGAATCGATGAAACTGGCCAAGCAATTCGGTTTTTCCGATCGGCAAATGGCGCACATCTGGGACACGAATGAACTTAAGGTCCGGGAAATTCGAAAGTCACTTGGAGTCATCGCAACCTACAAATCCGTTGACACCTGTGCTGCCGAATTCGAAGCCTATACTCCGTATTATTATTCGACGTACGAGCAAGAAGACGAGACTCCACCCAAATCAGATAAACCGCGGATCATGATCCTTGGCGGAGGCCCCAACCGAATTGGGCAAGGAATCGAATTCGATTATTGCTGTTGCCATGCCAGTTTTGCGCTGCGTGACATGGGAATCGAGTCGATCATGGTCAATTCCAATCCGGAAACAGTTTCCACGGACTATGATACGAGCGACCTGCTGTTTTTCGAGCCTCTGACTGTCGAAGACGTTCTCAACATTTGCGATCGCATGCAACCCGATGGTGTGATCGTTCAGTTTGGTGGACAAACCCCTCTGAATTTAGCCAGAGCCCTCTCGACCGCCGGCGTGCCCATTATCGGAACCAGCGTCGACACAATCGACGCTGCCGAAGATCGTGAACAGTTCCAGCAACTGTTAACCCGATTGAATCTAAAACAGCCCGCCAACGGAATTGCTCGCACCATGAATGAAGCGAGGCAGGAAGTTGCAAATGTTGGCTATCCAGTTCTCGTTCGACCAAGCTTCGTCCTCGGCGGACGAGCGATGGAGATCTGTTATGACAAATCCCAATTTGAACGATTCGTATTGGAAGCCTTCATTGTTTCTGCCGGACAACCAGTCCTAATCGATCAGTTCCTCGAAGACGCGATCGAAGTCGATGTCGACTGCATAAGTGATGGTGAAACCGTCGTCGTCGTCGGAATCATGGAGCATATCGAAGAAGCTGGAGTCCATTCCGGAGATTCCGCATGCTCAATTCCACCGTACTCTCTCGGTACAGAAACACTTGACGAAATTCGAGCCGCAACTGTCTCGATGGCTCAACACCTCAACGTCATCGGTTTGATGAATGTCCAGTTCGCGGTAAAAAAAGAAGACGACCAAATCAACGTCTATGTCCTTGAAGTAAACCCGCGTGCCAGCCGGACGGTTCCCTTCGTTGCCAAAGCAACCGGCGTTCCCGTCGCAAACATTGCCGCCAAAGTCATGGCCGGTGCAAAACTGACCGAACTTGGACTTACCTCAGAGCCACTGCCCTCACATGTATCGGTCAAGGAAAGTGTATTTCCATTCCGCAAATTTGCCGGAGTCGACATTGTTCTCGGGCCTGAAATGCGATCGACCGGTGAGGTCATGGGAATCGCCGACACTTTCCCAATCGCGTTTGCGAAAAGCCAATTGGCAGCGGGCGTGACGATCCCCAACTCTGGCCGTGTCTTCGTGAGTGTTAGTTCGCGTCACAAAGACCGGGCGGTAAACATTGCCAAAGACCTCCATGAAATGGGATACACCATCCTCGCAACATCGGGGACAGCTAAACGCATTGAAGAAGCAGACATTCCAGTTCAACATGTTAAGAAGATCATTGAGGGGCACCCCAACCTGATTGACCACATGAAGAACGAAGGCGTTGATCTGATTTTCAATACGCCTAGTGGAAAGGGAGCAAGAACTGACGAAGGCACCATTCGGGCGACCTCTGTTCAACATGGTATTCCCTGTATCACCACGATTCAGGCATGCGAAGCTGCAGTGCAAGGCCTGTTGGCACTTCGAACTCAGGAGATGGAGGTTCAAGCATTACAGGACCGCTTTGTCCCTGCCTGAACAGTAGAAATAGCAGCAGATTATCCGTCACCGGTGAAACCGCCATGCGCGGGAAATCCATCCAGTCAACCAGTCTGGCCATGGCCTCGCAACTAGCTCGGTGTCGACACTGGTGTAATCGTTCAATATCGCTGGACATTGTTCTGATTATTTACGGCAGCCTACTTCTTGGATTAGGATTATTTTTGATCGGAACAACTCGAAAAAGTCAGTAAGCCACGAGCACCTCGGCAATCCGACTCACTACGAAAGCCAAACATGAATGAGATAGATACTCCCTCCAAAATAGAAACCAATGACGAGCTCATGCGGCGCGACCTTGCCGTTCTTTGGCACCCCTGCACTCAAATGAAAGACCACGAGTCCTATCCTTTGATTCCGATCAAAAACGGAAAAGGGGTTTGGCTGCACGACTTCGACGGCAATCGCTATATCGATGCAATCAGTTCTTGGTGGGTAAATATTTTTGGCCATGCCAACCCCACGATCAATGCTGCTTTGTCCGAACAAGCCAATCAACTTGAACACGTCATTTTTGCCGGCTTCAGCCACGAACCAGGAATACGCCTTGCTGAAAGACTCGTAGCGATGACGCCGCAGAAACTCGAACGAGTCTTCTACGGTGACAATGGATCATCCGCCGTCGAAATCGCTCTGAAAATGAGTTTTCATTATTGGAAAAACAAAGGAAAGCCCAAAAAGACTCAGTTCGTTAATCTAGCTAACAGTTACCATGGCGAAACCTTTGGCGCGCTGGCAGTCGGGGACGTTGCCCTGTACAAGGAAACGTACGAACCCTTGTTGATGACTTGCCGAACGGTCGAATCTCCGGATTGCTTCCATCGAGAAGAGCAAGAAACATGGGAGCAATATTCGCTGCGAAAATTCGATTCGATGCGACGTGAACTCGAACAACACCACGAGACCATTGCCGCGGTAGTCATTGAGCCTCTGATTCAATGTGCCGGCAATATGCGAATGTACCACGCAGCCTACCTTCGGCAACTTCGAAAACTATGTGACGAATTCGACGTTCACTTGATTGCGGATGAAATTGCAGTTGGCTTTGGACGCACTGGAACTTTGTTTGGCTGCGAGCAAGCGGAAATCTCTCCTGATTTCCTTTGCGTGGGCAAAGGGCTGACCGCTGGTTACCTTCCCCTCTCAGCAGTGCTGACAACCCAGAACGTATACGACGCTTTCTACGATGACTATGAAACCCTGCGGGCCTTCCTCCACTCGCATAGCTACACTGGAAACCCTCTCGCCTGCGGCGTTGCCTTGGCAACCTTAGACATGTTTGATTCGGAAAACATTATTGAAGAAAACCAAACGACCGCAAAATTTATGGGCGAGGCATTCGCTCATCTAAATGACCATCCCCAGATCGCGGAGGTGAGACAAACGGGAATGGTACTGGCAGCCGAAATGGTAAGCGATAAAAAAAATCGCGTCCCTTACCCTTGGCAGGAACGGCGGGGCCTCAAAGTCTACCAACACGGCTTGAAGAATGAGTGCCTCCTGAGGCCGATTGGTAATGTGGTTTACTTGATGCCCCCCTACGTCATCGATCGTGAACAAATCAGTCACCTCGCAAAAATTGCGACCGAAGGAATTGATCTTGCGACTCGTTAAGTAATGGCGTTCACCGGGGGTACAGCCAGTATCGCCCCCCAATTTGCGGCAAATAACAACCATTTCACAGCTTTACTCCTATCCCGCGCACCGGCCACGTTGGGTTATACTGTAAGCCTCAGGCTGAAATACACGGAACTATAAATGACACAAATCACCAAAACTGAATCTGAAAATTCACAACAACACTGGTCACGAGACGCGGTTGCGGAGCTCTTTGCACTTCCGCTGATGGACTTGGTTTTTCAAGCCCAGACAGTGCACCGCACGCATCACGACCCCAACCATGTCCAGCTTAGCAGTCTTTTGAGCATCAAGACTGGAGCTTGCCCTGAAGACTGCGCCTACTGCCCGCAAAGCGCCCGCTACAAAACCGGCCTCAAAACCGAACGCTTAATGCCGGTCGACCAGATTATTGAAGCCGCCAAAAAAGCGAAATCTAACGGCGCTGGCCGGTTTTGCATGGGGGCCGCGTGGCGAAGTCCCAAAGACGGTGATATCGCTGCGGTTGCAGAAGCAGTTTCAGCGGTCAAAGAGTTGGGCCTGGAAACCTGTGCCACCCTCGGCATGTTAACCGAAGAACACGCAGAAAAACTGAATGAAGCGGGCCTTGATTATTACAATCACAACCTCGATACCTCTCCAGAATATTATGGAGAGATCATCTCAACACGCACCTACGACGACCGCCTGGAAACGCTTGAAAACGTCCGACAAGCCGGCATGAAAGTTTGCTGCGGCGGTATTGTCGGGATGGGAGAATCCCAAAACGACCGGGTTGGATTATTGACCACACTCGCCAATCTCGATCCGCCACCGGAGAGCGTTCCAATAAACAACCTCGTGAAAATCGCCGGCACACCTTTAGCAGACCTCGAAAACATCGACTCGTTTGACTTTATTAGGACCATTGCCGTCGCGCGAATTCTGATGCCCACCTCCTACGTTCGGCTCTCCGCTGGACGTGAAGAAATGAATGACGAAATGCAGGCACTTTGCTTCATGGCAGGGGCTAATTCATTATTCTATGGGGACCAGTTACTAACTACCGGCAACGCAACAGTCAATCATGACCGTGAACTGTTTCGCCGCCTCGGCATCAACAGCACCTCGATTGAAGTGTCTGATGAATCGTCGGGCTCCTGCCAGCCCAAACAAGACGAAGGATCGTGCGGTTGCCATCACGGTTAAAACGGACGTCCCGGAAAGCCTTGAGATAAACTCTCCTCAATCCTTGATTCGGTAGTTCGAATATGCCTTGGCGTGAACAACTAATTCAACAACACCGAAACCGAGTGACGGCAAAGATCTGGCGGGAACGGCAGGCAACACAAAATGCTGTTGGGCGCGAGTTAATAGTTAAAGGCAAAACCTATCTCAACTTTTGCAGCAACGACTATCTAGGCCTTGCCAACCATCCAGCGCTCTCCACTGCTGCGATCGAAACTACTCGAGAAAGGGGCACCGGCTCTGCCGCATCTCACCTGATTTGCGGACATCAAGAGATTCATCAGGAATTAGAAAACAAGCTGGCGGCTTTTGTTGGCGCTGAAAAAGCGATGGTCTTCTCCACAGGATACATGGCCAATCTCTCAGTCCCCCAGACCTTTCTCGAGCGGGGAGATTTAGTTCTGCAAGATCGCTTGAACCACGCCTCCCTGATCGATGCAGGTAGATTTTGTGAAGCAAACTTAAAAAGATACCGCCACCTCGATTCCGGCCATGCCCAAACTATCCTCTTGAAATCCAACGCCAATAAAAAGCTTCTCACCACGGATGGGGTGTTCAGCATGGACGGCGACCAGGCCCCACTTCACGAACTCACGAAAATCTGCCGGCAAACAGAAACCCTTCTGCTCGTCGATGACGCCCACGGCTTCGGAGTGCTGGGAAAGACCGGAGCCGGCTCACTCGAGCAACACGAGATTCGCGTCGGCAATGGAGTGTTGATGCTAGGCACCCTTGGAAAGGCGGCGGGAAGCTTTGGCGCCTTTATCGCGGGCGATGCCGTTTACATCGACTCACTGATTCAACATGCCAGATCTTATATCTATACGACTGCCCTGCCCCCTTCAATTGCAGCGGCAACACTAGCAGCCATTGAGATTTTTCAATCGGAACCGGAACGTCGCGAAAAATTAAATTCCAACATTGAGTACTTCCGACAAGCCATCGATAACCTGCACCTTAATGCGCTCGATTCAAAAACCGCGATCCAGCCAATTTTACTTGGCGACTCGGAAACTGCACTGCGGGCAACTAAGCTACTCCAACAACAGGGACTTTGGATCACTGCAATCCGCCCCCCCACCGTCCCCACCGGTACAGCTCGAATTCGAATTACGATTTCTAGCGAGCACCGCCAATCCGACCTTGATCAACTGATCGAGGCACTTAGTTCCGACGCCATGCGCACGCTCACGGAGACAGCTCAATGACTCTCCCGCTTGTGCTGGTTCACGGATGGGGCGTCAACACCGCGATCTGGAACGCCCTGATCCCCGAACTCGAACCTGAGTTCGAGGTACATCTTATTGAACTTCCCGGCTACGGTGACTCACCACCGACTCAGCCAGAAATGTCACTCGCGGAAATCACCGACAACGTCCTAAGCCAAGCACCCGACCGAGCGGTCTGGGCGGGGTGGTCACTCGGCGGCACTATAGCGCTCAACGCGGCACTGACACATCCAGAACGAATCAAAAAGCTCCAATTAATCTCGACAACTCCCCGTTTTCTAACAGGCTCCGACTGGGAACATGGCATTCAAAAAGAAGCGTTCGACAAACTTGCCATCAGTTTCCGCGGGGATTATACCAAAGCACTGCAGTCGTTTTTGCGACTCCAACTCTACAAAACGGATCGAGCTGAGCAGAGAATTTTTCGTCGAATGGCAAAAGACTTAACGTCGCTTATAGCCACCCACCACACCCCGTCGGTGGCGGTACTCCAAAACGGTCTCGCCATTCTTGCCAATACCGATCTTCGTGACCAGTTACCACACCTTACGATTGCCACCCAAATCATAGCCGGGCAAACTGACCCCCTGGTACCGATCGAAGCGAGCCACTTCCTAAACAAAAATTTGACTTCACCCCATTCACTTATCGAAATGGAGACAGGCCACATACCTTTCCTGGAATCTACAAAAGGGTACATTAAAGCCCTAACACGATTTTGCAAAACTGAATCATGAAACTTGCCAAAGATCAAATCGCTCGCCAATTCAGCCGCGCCGCAAAGACCTACGATACCGCTGCGCAACTCCAGAATGAAATGGCAGAGATCTTGATCAATGCCATCCCTGAGCACTCTCGGGGGACACTCGTCGATCTCGGATGTGGAACCGGTTGGCCGCTGAAACAACTGGCTAAATTTGGCAAATACGAAATGACCGCTATCGACATCGCTCCCGGCATGATTGAAATGGCACGTCAAAAGGTTCCACAGACCAATTTCATTTGTTGCGACTTGGAATGCACTCCATTGCCGGACGAATTCGCGAATGTCATTTTTTCAAATGCCGCGATTCAATGGTGCAATACAGCCAAGGCACTCACCGAAATTTCTCGTATCGCAAAACCGAATGCACACCTCTTGCTGTCTACATTTGGCTCATCCACGTTTGTCGAAATCCGTAACGCCTGGGAAGCGATTGGAGATTCTTCGGATCGCATACACCAATTCGAAAATCCACAAATAATTGAACACCTTCTAGAAGACCTGAAGTTTGAAGAGATCACCATCAAGCGAGAGAACCGGCAACTAATTTATCATTCGGTCGACGATCTATTTCAAGGCATTCGAAATCTCGGCGCCACCAATGCATCCTCCAATCGCCACGCCGGACTACTGGGAAAAGAGCGATATCGCCAGTTTAAGAGCGTTTTTGAAAATCGACTGGCTCAATTTAATCAACTGGAACTGACGTTCGACTGCATATTCGTGGTTGCCAAAACCGCCTAGGCACCTATTCGACGCCAATTTCTCACTGTTCGGGACAACAAAATCGACACGGAAAAACAAGAGTGCTAGCGTCACTTACACCTCTTCCAACATTGCTCCGCGATAGGCTTCTAAGATAACCTTACTTACTGAATTTATTGAACTTTGTAAGATGGCTGGCCTATATGAAAATCGATCAGAGGATGCAACCAATCCGTCTGATACTGTCGGATGTGGATGGAGTTCTTACCAACGGCGACCTTAGCTTTGACAACCAGGGAATCGAGTCAAAAACTTTTCATGTTCGCGACGGAATGGGAATTAAATTGTGGCAACGGTCCGGTCACCAATTCGGGATCATCACCGCTCGCTCCTCTCATATTGTAAAGATCAGAATGGTGGAATTGGGAGTTGAAATTGTCCGACAGGGTTCTGAAAGCAAGTTACCCGTTGGTCTCCAGGTCATTGAAGAGCTAGGACTAACACTTGATCAAGTTTGTTACATCGGCGACGACTTATCTGATCTTAACCTATTGTCAAAGGTAGGCTTGGCTGCCACCGTTGCCGATGGTGCCGCTGAATTAAAATCGGTTGCACATATTACGACAACGGCCAAAGGAGGTTCCGGAGCGGTGAGAGAACTCATCGAGTTGATTTTAAAGTCTCAGAATCGTTGGCAAGAGCTCCTGCAAACCTATTACGATATTTAAGAGAAACCGACCCGGACCGCAAAGACAAATGTCAGGATGACATGCGACTGCTGTTAAAAAAGGATTTTTGAACTTGGCTTCTGCGAAAACTCAAAAAATCGCGCTCCCTAAACGACTGAACCCTGTTGCGCAGTACCTAATGGTGCTAGCCGCGCTCATCTGCCTTTATGCTTGCTACGAACAGTTTGCTGTCCCGCTACTTGAAGGGCCGCAGAAGACGATCACCAAAGTCGAATCTGATCTGGAAAACGATTCGCAACCACTCCACCAAGATAAATCGCGACTTATCGAACTCCTGCCACCGGGTTCGGATCACTGGGAGCTCGAACCGTGCTCCACGCTCAAGCTCGACGAAGGCATCATTCTATTCAAAAAAAGAAAGAACTGCCCCGATGGTTCAGTTGAGTTCTCACCTTTCACGTTTGTAAGCGGCGAAACAACGCTAGACGATGGCACCCCCAGTGAGACTGGCGAACGTCCGTTCATCGTCCGCTCCACCGAAGGAGCGAACATTCAGTTTAATGAACCGCTTAACGGAATGAACTTCGATGGAATAAAACCTGTCCTGTGTAAACTGTTGGGGGAAGTCAAGATCTACTCGCGCTCCGACAAAACAAGAGATGAGTCGTTAATTTACATCGCAACTCGCAACGTCACTATTGATCCGCATGAAATTAAAACACCAGAAAGAGTTGAATTCAAGTTTGGAGAGAGCCTTGGAATCGGTAGCGATCTAACGATCGAACTGGCACATCCCTCCAGCGCGTTGGCCGATTTTTCGAACATCACGGGAATCCACAACCTGCAGTTGGAAAGGGTTGAGAAAATTCAGCTAGAACCTGAATCCAAAAAATCTGAATTTGCTCCCAACGCATTCCAACCAGCATCGCCCCTAATGCCTCCGGCAGAAAACCAGCGAAACAGTAAGGACGGCCCGATCGAAGTGACCTGCAAAGGTTCCTTCCAATTCAACTTTGCAACTGGATATGCCGAATTCTTCGACGCCGTAACGGCCAACCAGATCGCTCAACAAAATAAAATCGAGTGCGACCATCTCGTCTTAATGTTTGGGGCACCCTCCAACACGCAATCAACTCCTCTTAAAAGCGCTCGTTCAAAAACAAAGATATCCGAGCTATCCCGATTAGTTGCCAATGGAACACCGGCCACGATTACGACGCCATCGGCATCGATCGAGGCAAATACCTTGACCTTCGATCCAGAAACAAATCTATTTTCCGGACAAAAAAATCAAACTGTCACGGGACAGCCCGTACGAATTCAATCCGATGAAATGTCACTGGAAGCTGATTTGTTGCGGTATCGAGCCAATCAAGATGGCTCACTGGGTGATTTACAGATTGTTGGTCCAGGCTGGATTCGGCTTGACGGAAAAACAAACGAGAATGCGATCTCAGCTTCATGGAAAAAGAACTTAAGAACGATCCCCAATCCTCAAAACCCTGATCTTTTCCAATTAGTTCTCTCCGGGGAATCAACCATTTCGACCGATTCTCAAACAAGTATCAATGCTGAGCAGATCAGCATACAAATTCGCAAAACCTATGCACCTACTTTACGGGAACCGCCAGCAGTCAACTCAACTTTTTCCAAACCAACCTCCGCATCGGGCAAACCGAACTACACCCCAGTTCAACTAACAACGACAGGCGCAACTTACCTACGGTCACCGGAAATCAACGGGCAAACCGAAAAGCTTGTTGCTGTTTGGTCAGAACCGCCCGCGGTCGACAACACGCGCGTCGGCAGGCGACAACTTTCTTTAAAGCCGGTTCA
>JAALLA010000339.1 GCA_011087765.1 Pirellulaceae bacterium | reverse complement strand
AGCAGTGTATCGGCGGCGAGTGCTCGTAGGGGCGTCAACCAGATGACCTGAATTGACTCAAAATTGTTCCGATTGACTCGCTTCGTTTTCCGCTGGGCTTTCTCCGTTTTCGCTTGCAACTCGCCCGCGGCCTGCTGCTCGTGCCAGGCTGCGATCGCTCCCAACCAAATCGCCAACGTTTTACCCGTTCCGGTCGGACTATGCAGGATGCCATTGTCGCCGGCAACGATCGACTTCCAGACCTCCCGTTGAAACGGGAACGGTTTTCGCTCTTTGGAATTCATCCACCGCGATACGCGTCGGATGCCAGAGGCTTTCGATTTGGAGACGGTGGTACTCAATATTCGCCTGAGCGTTAATGGTTATAAATATTTTGTCTGGGTATTCAGTCGCAGGTTTTGTTACTCAATCGTCCTCAAGCATCGCCACGATCGTTTCGAGTCGATCTGCGTCCGCCGGTTTCTTATCGTGACGCCAACGGCTAATCCGGGGAAACCGAACCGCCACTCCGGACTTGTGGCGAGTTGAGCGTTGGATGTTCTCAAACGCCAATTCGAAAACCAATTCCGGCGTTACACTTCGCACAGGGCCAAATTTCTCATTGGTATTTTTACGAACAAACTTGTCAACCTTCCGCATCTCTGCATCGGTCAAACCCGAATAGGCTTTTGCGAACGGTACCAGTCCCTCCTCTTTCCACACCGCAAAGGTGTAGTCCGTATACAAATTCGCCCGACGTCCGTGACCGCGTTGCGCGTAGATTAATACGGCGTCGATCGTGTAAGGATCCACCTTCCACTTCCACCAATCACCCACAGGACGCCCAACTTGATACTTCGAATCCGCACGTTTGAGCATCAATCCCTCGGCCCGCATCGCTTTACTCGTTTCGCGAGCTGCTGCCCAATTTTCCCAACCACTCACATCCTGCGCGGCAACCTCTGGAGGCTTTTGAATCGCAACCGATGGAAGTTCGTCAACGACCTCTTGCAATCGCTTTTGCCGCTCCATAAGTGGCAGGTCACGAATATCTTTCCCCGCATGTTCAACTAAATCAAACGCCAACAAAACGACCGGGACTTCGGTCAATAATTTTTTCCCAAGCTTCTTTCTTCCAAGACGTCGTTGTAGCTGATTGAAAGCAAGTGGACGCCCTTCGATTTCGTCCCAACCAAGAATTTCTCCGTCGAGTACCGTCCCGTCTGGCAATTCGCTGGCGGCCGATTCAACTTCTGGAAATTGATCGGTCACTAAATCCTCTCCGCGTGACCAGATGAACGTCTGACCCTCACGGCGAATGACCTGAGCGCGAATCCCATCCCACTTCCACTCGGCGACCCAGTCACAGACTTCGCCAAGCGATGCCGGCTCCTCTTTCAGTGGGTTTGCCAGAAAGAATGGATACGGCTTGCTGATTGCCGTTTCGTTCTCATCCGGGTCAACAAGCTCTTCGTAAAACTCGGCCGTCGGTTCCCAATGCCCCATCAGCCGATGTGTGATCGTTGCTGCATCGATGCCGGTGTGCTTGGCAAGAGCTCGAATGACCAGGCGTTTGGAAACGCCCACTCGGAATCCACCCATCATCAGTTTCCCAAGCACAAAACGCTCACGTTGATCAAACTGTTGCCAGAGTTTGACAACGCTCTGCCGAAGATCTTCCTCTTCCATCGCTCGTAGTGGGATCAACTGATTTTCGATTAAGGACTGAAGCGAATGCCCTCCATCAGCCAGCGACGATTGCTTCGGGGGTAAAACGAGGGAGATCGTTTCTGCCAAATCGCCAACTCGATCGTAACATTCCTCAAACAGCCATTGAGACATGCCGGCTTCCTCAGTTGCCCACTCGCGCAACAACCCCGTTTTCACAAGCCGTTTGATACGGCTACCGGTCAAAAAATAGATCGCCCAGATCGCATCCTTGGGAGCCGCCTGACAAAAGTACGATTCCAAAGCCAAAACCTTTTCAGTGGTCTTGGTGGTCGAATCAAGTCGCCAGTAGAGTTCGCAAAAATCTCTCATGATTTGGTGATTGGAATTTTGAGCCAAAGTGCAGACGGGCGTGTCGCCAGTCTTAGCTCGCTGGTTCCGTATCCCCCTCTAATTGCTCACCCGTGAATTCTGTTTCGACGACCTTGGCATTAAATCCCTGTTCTTTTAAATAACGAACCACGACATCTGAATAGCCATGCGTCACCCAAATATTTTCCGCTTCGGTTTCATGGATCGTCTGCATCAAATCAGGCCAGTCCACATGATCCGACAGAATGAATCCGGCATCCATCGAACGACGGCGGCGTGTTCCACGGATCTGCATCCACCCCGATGCCATCGCCACACTCAGCTTGCCAAACTTTTTTGCCCATGGCCCACCGACGGCGGATGGCGGAGCAACAACTAGCGATTGGCTCCAATCAGTTTCCTTCGGATCAACTTCACCAACGAAGGTAGTTTCAGGCAACGCGACACCCGCCTCCCGATACCCCGCATTTAGTTTTTCAACCGCACCGTGCGTATAGATTGGACCGATTGACGCATCAATTCCTGACAGCAATCGCTGAGCCTTGCCGAGCGAGTACGCGAGCAAGATACTTGTTTTGCCGGAGTCTTGGTTCAACTTCCACCACTGGTTAATCCCGTCGAAAACAGTCTGCGGATCGGGCCAGCGATAAATGGGCAGTCCAAACGTCGACTCGGTAATAAAAGTGTTACAGCGGACAGGCTCAAACGGCTGACATGTTGGATCGGGATTACGTTTGTAATCGCCCGAAACCACGATCGAGTAACCGGCCTTCTCGATCTTAACTTGAGCCGAACCGAGAATATGTCCCGCAGGATAAAACGTGACCCGAACGCCATTGATAGTTTGCGGCTGACCAAGAGGCTGAAATCTGAGGTCTGCCTTCTCACCCATCCGTATTCGCAGTACCTCGGCACTCGTATCGGCCGCCAGGTATTTTTTTGAACCCCAACGAGCGTGATCAGCGTGGGCGTGTGTGATGACTGCGTGGTCCACGGCTCGCCAAGGATCTACATAGAAATTCCCCTGCTCGCAAAAGAGCCCTTTCGGGGTCATGGTAAGTAGATCGTTACTCGAGGCCATTTTTGTTGTTTGAAAGGAATATTCCTAATCCTTCCTCTTCTCAGTCAACAGAGGATAATTTGCCCGGTAATCCCCGGCAGGATGTCAGTAACCGAAATCCCAAGACCTTTGCAACGGTGGCCTGTACACCTCTGAGACTTTCGGTTTTACTAAAGCAATGTCCTCACCCCTCTCCACAGAACTTGAAATCGAGTGTGCCGGCGAGCCCGTGATACTACGAGGCGATGGAACGGTGTTGCTTCCACGATTCCATGCACTGCTCCTTGCC
>JAALLA010000338.1 GCA_011087765.1 Pirellulaceae bacterium | reverse complement strand
GATACGATGGGTGGTGAGTCATCGATGAAGCACACGGCGGTACAGTGCCTTGCGCTCTTGGCCAGACATCATGGGTTGGAAGTCAGTCCCAAGCGATTGATTCATGATTATTCATTGGAAGAAGAAGAGCCAAAAGTTCGCCGGTTATTGCGGATTGCTCAGGACAACGGGCTAAAGGCAAAACATGCCCGGATGACGTGGAAGCAATTTGGGAAAATGGATCAAGCCTTTCCAGCGATTGGAAAGTTGAATAACGGCAATTATGTCATCCTCGTGGGCTTGCGATTAATTCAAAATGATGACGGCACCGAATCAGAGCAAATGGCGTTGTTTGATCCGCTGGCTGATCAATCAGGTTTCGTTTATCTCAATCAAGAGAAATTCGAGAGTGCCTGGAAGGGTGAGGTAATTCTTGCGAAGCGTAAGTATTCATTGCTCGATCAGAAACAGCCTTTCAGTCTTCGCTGGTTTCTTCCGGAAATAATTCGTCAGCGAACGGCATTTACGGATGTGGCGGTTGCGGCATTTTTTATTCACTTAATTGCCTTGGTCGTGCCTCTGTTTTTTCAGATCGTGATCGATAAGGTACTCGTCAACTCTGCGATGGAGACGTTGCGAGTGTTGACGATTGGGATTTGTTGCGCTCTGGTTTTTGATGCAATTTTAGGTTTTATGCGAAGCTACTTGCTGCTTTTCGCAACCAGTAAGATTGATATTCGAGTGGCAACGCGAACGTTTGGGCACATGTTGCGGTTGCCCATGGATTTCTTTGAGCAGACGACTGCGGGTGTGCTGACGAAGCACATGCAACAGACCAATCAGATTCGAGAATTTTTGACGGGTAGCCTGTTTCTGACGCTACTTGATTCGACAGCACTGTTTATCTTCCTTCCAATTTTGTTTTTCTATAGCGCATCTCTAACTGCAGTTGTATTGCTGTTCGCCGCGATGTTGGCGGTTAATATTGGCGTTTTGCTGGGGCCTTATCGAAGACGACTGGAGGCGCTTTATAACGCGGAAGGTGAACGACAGGCCATGCTCGTTGAGACGATTCACGGTATTCAAACCGTGAAGGCGTTGAGCATGGAACCGGTGCAGCGAAAGAACTGGGATCAAAGCTCCGCTCAAGCTGTTGCCATGCAGTTTAAGGTTGGGAAGATTTCAATTACGGCAACAACCATCTCTAAGTTCTTAGAGAAGCTGCTGACGGTGGTTGTGGTGTGGTATGGTGCCTCACTCGTGATTGGTAAGCAGTTGTCGGTGGGTGAGCTGGTTGCTTTTCAAATGATTTCGGGTCGAGTTACCGGTCCGCTGGTACAACTGGTGGGTTTAGTGCATTCCTATCAACAGTGTGCCTTATCCGTTCGAATGCTTGGAACTGTGATGAATCGCAGTGAGGAGCCCGGGATCGGTCGAGGCTTGCGGCCGGATGTCAACGGTCGGATTGAATTTGAGCGGGTGACGTTTCAGTATGCCCCGACGTTGCCGCCGGCACTGGATGGCGTGAGCTTCAATATTCCGGCGGGAAAAGTGGTTGGCATCGTTGGGCGTAGCGGTTCCGGAAAAACTACTTTGACACGAATGATGCAGGGGATGCATCAGCCACAGAGTGGTTTGATGCGATTTGATAATCTCGATTTGCGTGAATTGGATATTGCCCACATTCGGCAGAACATCGGAGTGGTGTTGCAGGATAACTTTCTGTTTCGTGGGACAATTCGTGAAAACATTGCGATGGCAAAACCCAACTGCAGTTTTGCCGAGGTGATCAACGTAGCGCGTCTCGCAGGAGCGGCCGAATTTGTGGAACGTATGCCGCAATCTTACGACACGATGCTTGAAGAAAATGGTGCAAATCTATCCGGTGGACAAAAGCAACGGCTTGCGATCGCCCGGGCTTTGTTGAAAGATCCAAGGATCTTGATCTTTGACGAAGCGACCAGTGCACTTGATCCTGAAAGCGAAGCGATCATTCAGAAGAATTTGAAACGGATCGCCGATGGTCGGACCGTTATTTTGGTCTCTCACCGATTGTCGACATTGGTTGACTGCGATGGAATTCTTGTACTCGAGCGGGGGCGAATCGAGGCGATGGGGACGCATCCCCAATTACTGGAAAAGTGCAAGGTATACCAAGAGCTATGGAATCAACAGATGGGACGGGGATAGCTATGGAAACAGCAAAAGAAGAGACTGTCAAAGAGCAGCGAAACCGGCGACGAAAAGAATCAAGAATTGAATCTCATCGGCAACGTCAAAATAACGATGCGTTGTTGACGGAATTCCAGCCTGATGCCGTTGAGATCGAGGAACGCCCCATTCCCGGTGGCGCAAGATGGACACTGTATGCGGTTGCCTGTGGGATCATCACTTTCATTCTGTGGGCAAGTTGGGCCGAGGTGGATCAAGTGGTCACCGCTCAGGGAAAGCTGGTTACTGCTGAGGCTGCCGTAGTGATCGATTCCAAACTTACCTCTCCGATTAGTTCGATCAACGCTAAGTTTGGCGATCGCGTATCTGCTGGATTCGTGATTGCAACGGTTGACCCTACCTTCTCGACGGCTGATTTGAATCAGTTGAAGGCGCAGGAAAATTCACTTAATGCCGCGATTGCGAGATTGCGCTGCGAGCGTGACAAGGTTGATTTTTTGATCGAGGGTCACCTCGAAGATCCTGATTGGCTGATGCAATTCCAAGTCTTCAAGGAGCGGGAGCGTGAATACGTCGCGGAATTGCGAAAACTCGACTCCCAGAGAAGTATGTATGAAGTTCAGAAGGAAAATGCGGCTGCAGAGGTTGAGAGTGGTCGTGAAGCCTACGATAAGTTTCTCGCGTTTGAAAATAAAATCAAAGCTCTTAAGGCCAGGGGGAGTAAGTCCGAAGCGGATGTGCTGAGCCGTGAGTTGCAAACCGCAGATGCCAAAATGAAGGTGATGACTGGCGTCAGTAAGCAAAACGAGTTGGAAAAATCTCTGGAGTCCAATACCGCGGAACTGGAAGCCTTTAAGGCCGCTTGGCGAACAAAATTGGTAACGGAACTAGTAAAATACACCGAGGAGCTCGCGGCAGTGGCGCAGGAGTTAAACAAAGCAAATCGTTCGAATCAATTTGTTGAGTTAAAGGTTCCCGTCGATCTGCCCTACAAAGAATTTGTTGTGTTTGAGATAGCTGAAGTATCGGTTGGTTCGACTGCTCAGCCGGGGGAGCCGCTCTTCAGATTGGTGCCGATTGGCGTTCCGATGGAAGTCGAGGTCGAAGTGCAAGGCAAGGATGTGGCTTTAATTAATGTCGCCACTGCTGGGGAGGCACTGGAGGGAAAACTTCCAACTGGCAGTGATGCTCGGATCAAGCTTGCCTCGTTTCCGTATCAAA
>JAALLA010000066.1:11627-20389 GCA_011087765.1 Pirellulaceae bacterium | reverse complement strand
TTTTGACCCTCAATGCCGCCGATGAAACTGTGAAGACCGCACAACAACCGATCGCCTGAATCCAAAGAGCACGTGCCCAGGTGTAGCCAGCGATTCTCGTTGAGCAGATAACAGTAGGCGGAATAATGTGTATTTGAGCCGGCAGATTCAGCGTAGACAATAAAACGAAGTAGGTCTCCAATTGCCCAATCCAAATCACAAGATAATTCCACCGCACCTTGATCGGCCACGAACCGCTCTCGAACGCCTTTTCCCCGGCTTACAACTCGAACTTGATGATTTCCAACTGCGGGATTCGACGGTTTGGATTTAGGTTTTGCCGACACTGAAAAAACGACTGTCTTCTTGCCCCCGATTCTCGAACTGTAAGTGCACCGTAAAGCGCTGACGCCGGTTCACTTTTGAAATCGATGCCGGCTAAGGGAATGATCTGAGTCTGAGCTTTAATAGCAACTGGAAAAATTCCTGCTATTAAGAATAAAAGTCCCCAGACAAAATTAGCCGGCAATAATTTCATTGAGCTTTCTCACTTTCCTAATTCTCGATTTCCGGCATCAAATATTCCGCTTCGAAAACAACAGAAAAGACGCTCGCCCGTGTCCCTCAACCTGCTCCCAGTCGTCTTAGCCATCTTCCCCAACAACGCCACCAAAATCACGAAAGATTGTCTTCACATGAGGCAGCAATTTCATCAGCAATTCAGGATCAGCCGCGTTCAGCGATTGTTCTCGGTTAAGTTCACCGCAGCGAACCGCAAGGACGAGTGCAGCCAGCACATGCTCAACGTCAACTGGAAATCTCGCAGGCTCCTCCAGTTCCAAGGCAAGCTCGAACAAGACGTCTCCCATTTCTTTAGAAATGGTCGCTTCACCAGTGGAGTTAATACAAATACCTGGCAAGATTTCATTATCTCCCATGAATACCTGCTACCTTTCCGCCAGTCTCAATTCAAATTTGCAACCGTCAATAACAGCCGCCAATTAGAAGATCCCGAGTTGATCTCTCGCATCATCTGACATCATATCCTGGGTCCATGGCGGGTCCATGACGACCTTGACTTCAACGTCTTCAACACCGCCCATTTCACCGGCATACTTTTTAGTTTCCGCAACCAGTTGAGGACCGGCAGGGCACATTGGGCTCGTCATCGTCATCTCAATATTCACTTTGAATTTCTCTTCATCTCCCTCGACCGACTCGACATCGACGACATAAATCAGCCCAAGGTCGACGATATTAACAAATAACTCGGGGTCGATCACCTGTTTAAGTGCTTCTCGCACTTGGTCTTCTTGTAGCGGCATGGTCTCTATTCCTGAAACTAAAAGATCGTGTTTAATATGACAAATTTGAACCAATTCAAGACTCATCTAATCGAATCATTATCGATCCGTTTTCAACTTTAACTTGATGCGAAACAGTATCCTGCGTCGCCGGCATCGAAAGTGCCTTTCCATTTCTTAAATCAAATTTTGCACCATGTCGTGGACAGGCGATCTCGCAACCCTGATGAGGGCCGTCACTCAATGTCCCGCCATCATGGGTACAGATGTCGTCGATGCAATAAAATTCGTCTCCGATTCGAGACAGGATAACCAATCGATCGTCAACCTCGACGAGACGAGTCGACCCATCATCAATTTCAGCGACTGAGGCAACAATTGTGTATTCACTCATAAGTATCCGTATTCATTAACGACTAAGGTCGACAGACCAATTTAAAGATTGAAATTATAACTGCAGAGTCTGGTTTTTTTGAACCGCTGAACGACCAGCCAAAGGTGGATGTTTCAAATGGAAAATAAATCTTAGATCATGTAACCCATCTGGTCCGCTTTCAACTCCGAAGCGAATTTATGCTTTACATTCAAGGCAATTCCCCCCGAAATGTGCCGTGCCGTCTCCACGCCAATTCGTCTCGCAACTTCAGCAGCTTTCCCGCTTCTACGTCCACTTCGACAAAGAAAGATAACATCTCGCGGCGACTCACGATGAGCCGCTAAAAGTTTGGGAAGGTAGCCACTTAAACGCGTCAACGGAATATTCTTGGGCGGAGCGTGGAAACCCAATTCCTTCCAGTCTTGAGCAAACGCAAATTCATGCGGTTCACGAACATCAATAATCAACGAATCCTGATGCTCCTGAAAAAAGTGCTTCAATTCCTCCCGCCCAATCTCAATCGAACCTTCTTGTTCAACTGTAAAATCTTTGATCAAACCACATACCAGTTCTGAATTTGTCGCGTCGGCAATCCCCGCATCAATACCAGGTTTTGCTTCCATAAATGTCTGAAGATCCAGGGGAGATTCTGGACAGAGGATTTTAGCTAAAAAATCGTTGTCTTCTTGTTCAAATTCTAAAGTGGTCGAAAAATCATTATTGTAATCGTGTGTCGGACAGAGAATCGTTCGATTCGAAATTAGATGGGGGAGCCGTCGCAGCGATCCATACATTTTATCAATCGAGCTGCAGGGGAAATCTGTTCGGCCAATGCCGCCCATCAAAATCATATCTCCCGTGAAGGCGAACACGACGTCCTCCGCTTTCAATTGGTTGCCTTCAGACAAGCTTCCCACCAAATAAGCACACCCAATCAGCGTGTGCCCAGGCAAGTCTGTTTTGGCAACGATCCAGTCATCTGAAAATTGCAGGTAGGGAACTTCGCTCCCATCGGACAAGGCCGCCACGCCATCAACCGTTTCTGGCCAACCTAACTCGTCGTTTGTTTCTGCTGATGCTGCCGCGTGATCACGAATCACTCCGAGAAGCATCTTGCGGCAGGAATCATGGTCAACATGGGCGTGAGAATCCAGGATCGCCAGCACTTTGCTTTTTTGACACCTAATAAGCGCCTCCGTTCGCTCCGCCAGTTCCTCAAATGGATCAACTACAATGCAATGTCGAGTTTTTGAGTCCATCAGGAGCCAGGTGCACATCGAGCCATTCTTGAGCTGCACCAAGCCATCGAGATCCTGTCCTGGCACACTATCTAAATCGCCAGCCACAACTAAACAGGATTCACATAAAGCCTGGCCCGCCTGTTCAATTCGTTCGCAGGCTGAATTAATTTCAGCCGCCGTCGCCAAGGGACCGAAGGACAACCGAATCGCTCCGTAGGATCGCCACTCGGAAACCCCCATCGCATCGAGCACATACGATCGCTGCACCATCGAACCGCAAGCCGAACCGGAGCTGACACGAATCCCCGCTGCATCAAAAAGGTCAAGTAATTCTTTGCTGGGAAAACCTTTGACTGAAAAATTAATCGTTGTAGGAACCGACGTTTCAATTGGCATATTGTATTCAATCGTCGGGAATGCACTGCCGAGTGCTCGCAGCAACTGATCGCGATAGCCACGTAAAACAGCTTCGTCGGCAAACGTCTTCGATTCAGAATCCGCCAACTTTTTCATCACTGCTGCAATCGCAGCAACCCCCGGTAGATTTTCCGTCCCGCCACGAGCACCTTGCTCCTGGCCACCTCCAGCCAACAGAGGCACCAACGGTGCACCATCACGCACGTACAACAATCCAATTCCTTTTGGCGCGTATATTTTATGACCGCTAACAGCAGCGTAATCGATGGTTGAGCCTGACAAATTCAGTGCTATTTTTCCAACCGCCTGAACGCTATCGACCAACCAGCGAACCGTCGGATTCTTTGCCCGAATCGTTTCCTCGACCGCTTGAAGATCGGTAACGACTCCGGTTTCGTTGTTCACTGCCATCGTGCAGATCAAATCAGCATTCGCCGCGTGACGACTGAGAAACTCTAAGTCGAGTGCCCCGTTTTGATCGACAGGTATTTCAAGGATCTGGTTATTAACGCCCAGAAGTTGATTCCAATGCTGCAGAGCTTGAGGAACCGCTTTATGCTCCGTCGCACCATACAGCAGGGTCCGCGGCTGCTCGTCCCCCTGACTTTCAGAGCGGTGCTCGCGAATATCACAGAGCGTCGAAAAAATCCCCATCTGAATCGCTTCGGTAGCTCCGCTGGTAAAGACAATCTGCCCCCCCTCTGCCGCGAGTACCTCGCGAACTAGATCACGCGTCGATTCCAGAATGAAACGGGCTCGGAGACCAGAGATGTGCGAACTACTCGGATTGCCAAACAATTCCTCCATCGCGTCGTGCGCTTCCTGCGCCGCCTCAGGCAGCACAGGAGTTGTCGCATTGGCATCGAGGTAAATCTCCGAAGCTGAACGAATAATCATCGCATCCTCAAATAGCTTAGCTAGGAACCGGCAGGCAAAAAGACCGAGCAGTTTTGCCCGGCTCCATTGTATCCAACCCCTGTCAGATTTACGACCGAAGATCTCAGTTTTGAAGCAGGGGAGCCCCGCTTAACCTGCCGATTGGGGGATCTTTGAGGTGCGGCGGATTGAATTCCCCCCTATATTTTAGATTAAAAATCAATCCGATCTTTCGCGGTTTACTCGTAATCTCTTACGCGTCGAGAGATAGCCAGGGCTAAAGCTTCCCGGACACTTTCGATCGTAACTCGATCAAAGACTTGCTGGAAAAATCCGGTGACGATCGCCCGGATGGCTTCCTTGCGGGTAAACCCTCGGCACTGTGCATAGAAGATCAATTCCTCGTCAACACGACCGCTGGTCGAACCATGCGTACAACGCACATCGTCCGCTTCGATTTCCAGGCCGGGGATAGAATCAGCACGCGCCTTACTCGACAACAGCAAGTTATCGTTGCGTTGATAACCATCGGTCTGCTGAGCTTCGACGTCCACTTTAATCATTCCTCTCCAAACCGTTCGTGACTGGTCCTGGAGGGCACCCTTGTAGAGAAAATCGCTGGTGCAATCCGGTTTCTCGTGGTGTTGTAGCGTGTGGTAGCTGAGGTGCTGTTTGTTCTCTGTAAACATCACGCCGTTAACTTGGCAAGTTCCACGCTTCCCCCGCAGAGAGACGTGCTGGTTTACTTTTGCCAATCGCGAACCCAACGCCCCGACGGTCCACTGAAGATTCGTGTCTTGCCCGATAACAGCCTTCTGGTGAGCAAAATGCCAAACCTTCTGACTCCAATCTTGAAGATTGACATACCGCAAATTCCCACGGTCTCCAACGACAATCTCGATCGCTCCACAATGTAGCCCGACAGCGTCGTTCGCATTATTGGACTCAGCAAGCACCGTTGCCTCCGCCCCCTCTTCGAGGACGATCAACGTATGGCTGAAATCACAACCGCCGTCTGTCATCGTGGAAAAAGTGTGGATTGGTTTTTCGACACATACATTGCGTGGCACATAAAGAAAAACACCGCTCGTCCAGGTTGCTTGGTGCAGCGCCGCAAAGCGATCCTCCAATCCGTCAACTACCTGAAACAAGTGCTTTCGAATCAGCTCGCCGTGTTCTCCGAGCAACTCGCTGATCGTTCCAAAGATCACTCCTTTTTCTGCCATCGCCGAATCAAACTGAGACGCACCCGAGGCCACGCCGTCACACGAAGCTGCCGAACCGACCAAGTCCACGCCGTCGGCAAGCACTGGAGTGCCTGTTGCGACTTCGCCACGGGCTGAAGGAATAAAAAACTTCTCGAGATGGAATAAACGAATGTCAGTTCGCATCCACTCTTCATCGCGATTACTTGGCCACGGCAGTTCCTTGAATCTCGCCCAGGCAGCCTTGCGGATCTCTGTCAACCATTCAGGTTCGTTTAGCGTTTGGAGAAACGCCGCGAATCCTTCATCGGTAAATGTCAGTTGTATGTTTTCAGTTAATGTTGTTGGTGTCATTTCAAATTCTTGTATCGTGCCATTAAAATTGCAAAACCCTTGCCGCGGAGAGGCGCTTACCCCACGGACCCTTCCATTTGCAACTGAATGAGTCGGTTCATTTCAACCGCGTATTCCATCGGAAGTTCTTTAACCAGCGGTTCGATAAACCCGTTAACGATCATCGTACTGGCCTCTGCCTCGGATAGACCGCGACTCATCAGATAAAACAATTGTTCTTCACCAATTCTAGAGACACTCGCCTCATGCCCCATCGAGACATCCTGCTCATTGATTTCAATGTACGGATACGTATCACTTCGACTGGCGTCATCCAAAATCAAGGCGTCACAAACGACCGAGCACTTAGAATTAACCGCTCCCTTTTCAACTTTTGCTAAACCGCGGTAACTACTTCGGCCACCATTTTTTGAAATCGACTTAGAAATGATAGTGCCAGTCGTATCGGGAGCACAGTGAACCAACTTTGCTCCGGCATCTTGGTGCTGACCTTTACTCGAAAACGCAATCGACAGAATCTCACCACGAGCACCGGGTTCCATCATATAAACCGCCGGATATTTCATCGTCAGTTTTGAACCTAGATTCCCGTCCACCCATTCCATCGTACCATCCTGGTAGGCAAACGCCCGCTTAGTTACCAGGTTATAAATATTGTTCGCCCAGTTTTGAATCGTCGTGTATCGACAGCGGGCATTTTTCTTCACGACGACCTCGACAACCGCGGAGTGTAATGACTCGCTGGTGTACATCGGCGCGGTACAACCCTCGACGTAATGAACCTGGGCTCCTTCATCAACGATGATCAACGTTCGCTCGAACTGCCCCATATTTTCTTCGTTGATCCGAAAATAAGCTTGCAGCGGAAATTCAATACTGACTCCCGGAGGAACATAGATAAACGACCCCCCCGACCAGACAGCACTATTTAACGCGGCAAATTTGTTGTCGGTAGAAGGAATAATCTTACCAAAGTACTCACGCAACAGTTCCGGATGCTCACGAACAGCAGTGTCCGTATCGGTAAAAATCACCCCCTGGTCCGAAAGATCTTTCTTCAGCGATCCATAAATCACTTCCGATTCAAACTGGGCTTTGACCCCCGCAAGATACTTCCGCTCTGCTTCTGGAATCCCCAACTTTTCAAACGTGTCTTTGATTTCGTCAGGAACATCATCCCACGACTTACCCTGCTCGGTCGTTGGTTTGAGATAGTAAAAGATATCCTGGAAATCCAAATCAATATCGCCACCCCATTCAGGCATCGGTTTTGATTCAAAAATTTCCAGAGCCTCCAGACGGAATTGACGCATCCAGTCTGGTTCGTTTTTGATATCCGAAATCTGGTTCACAATCTCGGCGTCGACACCTTTGCGAGCTTTGAAAACCGCTGTGGTTTCCGTTTTGAAATCGTACTTATTGATTTCAGTTGATTTCAGCTCTTGGCTCTCAGTCAATTCAGTTGACATATCTATCGTTCAGGAATCGCATTTGGTTTTGTTTTCTTAAAAAGGTTTCTAAAAAAACACCCGCGACTTTCCTGCCTTTCTTTGGAACACTTAAATGAACGATCAGCGAATTTCCGCGATCATTCTGTTGTTGAGACTCTTACTGATTTCCTAAAACTCAAACGACCGCTTCGGCTTCTGCCTCAGATTCGTCGTTTACTTTGGCCGCTTCGGGATACTGCTTTCTAATCCGATCGTATCCTTGAGCGTGTAATTCTTCGGCAAGTTCTTTGCCACCGGTTTCGACGATTCTCCCGCCTAGAATAACGTGGGTGAAGTTCGGCGGATTATGCTCGAGCAGTTTGTCGTGGTGGGTGATGATCAACAGTCCCATTTTGTTGTGACCAATCTCGTTGATCGACTGACTCGCCAAACGAACGGCGTCGGCGTCGAGCCCGGAGTCCGTTTCATCAAGAATCGCAAACTTGGGCTGTAGCATCGCGAGTTGCAGAATCTCAGCACGCTTCATCTCACCGCCCGAGAAACCATCATTCACGTAACGCCTGGCAAATTCACTATCCATTTGCAACTGTTCCATGTTGGCTTTAATTTCCTTGCGAAACTCTCGCATCGGAATCAAGTCTTCACCCTCTTTACGATCAGGGTTGCGGACGTTGGTCGTTGCATGGCGAAGAAAATCAGCCATCTTCACACCCGGAATAGCAACCGGCCGCTGGAATGCCATAAAGATCCCGGCCCGAGCCCGCTCATTCGGTTCTAATTCGAGAATGTTCTCGCCATTGAGCAGAATCTCACCTTGAGTGCACTTGTAATTAGGGTGACCCATAATGGCTAAACCCAATGTACTCTTACCCGATCCGTTAGGACCCATCAGTGCATGGGTTTCACCTTCGGTCATCGAAAGGTTAACCCCTCGAAGGATCTCTTTGTCGCCAATCGAAACATGCAGATCAACTATTTTTAGTACGTCGCTCATTTGCTTTTTTTCTAATCTAAAAATGACTGTCTTGGCTCGAGTTGCTCCCGACGCCAACTAATTTATTTTCCAGCAGAAGCCGCATCCGCAACCACCGCTCAACTCTTATTCGTGAATCAACTTACTCCGGCCCCACGCTCGAGATCCGTAGCACCCTGCGCAATCTCAAAAGTACAACAACTGTCTCCGTCCTGGCGGCACTGGCACCTGTCAACCGGATGCCCGATTACACTCGCCAGCAATTCCTGCTCCATATCGCAAATTTCATGATTCTCGCCGACAAGCGTGGGATAAGGGCAATCCCCAACTCTGATTAGCGGAAGCTCCGAATTCTCGTCAAAACTGATCGGGATCTGACGCTCCGCAAACATCTCGACTAAAGATCTTGTTCTCTCTTCGGCGGTGTCGCCGCGGACTGCAAGCTGATACCTCTGAGATAACCGTTCCACAGCACCCGCAATAACTTTTCGCTTAACGCTGGGATCCTCGATTTTTTGAACTTGTTCCCACAAAACCACCGCCAAATCATCTAAATTATTGGCACTGCTACGCTTGCCTTTATCAG
>JAALLA010000066.1:6222-11527 GCA_011087765.1 Pirellulaceae bacterium | reverse complement strand
AAAACCACCGCCAAATCATCTAAATTATTGGCACTGCTACGCTTGCCTTTATCAGTCAATAAGTAGCGATGACTCGGTCGACCTCGGCCTTCCACTGTTCGCGAACGCTCGACAAGTTCAAGCGTCATCAACCGGTTCAGGCGTTGCCTCACTGCAGTTGCCGTGACTTTCATCGCATCCGTCAGCTCACAAATCGACATCGATTCCGTTCCACGCAGAAACGAAATCATAACTCGATCATTTTGTGATAACTGAGAGTGTGGATTCATAGCGGGCTGACTAGAAAACGAGCGGACTCGGCAATTGCTTCATTGACCGACGGAGGAATATATTCATTAAAAACAATTTTCACAACCACATATGTCAAAAACAAGCCAAATTCCAGAAATCATTGACTCTGGACGCTTTGTTCGATAAAAACGGCTGATTAAAGCTGCCCCGATAGCAGTGTCAACGCGACTTTATTACCCCGTATCCGGTGGAAAATCATGACATCTTCAAAATGGTTAAAAATTGCGGCACTCGCGCTGCTGCTAATTATTGCAATTGGACATTTACCCAACACGGGTGAAGCACTCGCACAAGCTGCTGCGGAAGCAGACGGAGCTAAATCCATCGGCCTTGACGAGCAAATTGACCAGGCCTTCAAACCGGTGTCTGACTTTTTTGGCAATTTGGTTTTCTTTCAAATACCCGAAGCAGTACCCTATCTGGGCGGTGTACCGTTTGTTCTTCTGCTTCTCGTGTTTAGCGCTCTGTTTTTCACCATTGCCTTCGGCTTTGTAAATATCGTTCATTTCCCCACCGCGCTGAAAGTGGTCTGCGGTAAATACGACAAACTTGACCATCACTCGGCAGACGAAAAAGCGGAAGTCAATATTGTCGACGGAGATGTTGTCGACACAATCGCCGATGAATCTGACGGTGAGGTGACCCATTTCCAAGCTTTGGCTACCGCCGTATCAGGTACCGTCGGGAATGGTAATATCGCCGGTGTTGCACTCGCGATTGCTCTTGGTGGACCGGGCGCAACTTTTTGGATGATCGTTTGCGGCATTTTGGGAATGTCAACAAAATTCGTGGAGTGCACCCTTGGTGTTCAATACCGCGATATTGGTGAGGACGGTACGGTTCATGGCGGACCAATGTACTACCTGGCCAAAGGCCTTAAAGAAAAAGGATTTGGCGCTGCGGGCACGATTCTGGCCATCTTGTTCGCGATCTTTTGCATCGGTGGATCATTTGGTGGTGGAAATGCGGCCCAATCGAACCAGGCCACAATCGTTCTAAAAGAACTACTAGGACTTGAAAGCGCTGCTGCGGGTACGGTAATCGGTGTCGTGCTGGCCATACTCGTCGGGATCGTGATCATCGGTGGCATCAAGAGGATTGCCTCGGTGACTGAAAAGATCGTTCCTTTCATGGCAATTCTCTACGCGGTGGCTTGCCTATACATTATCGTTAGCAACTTCAACCTTCTCGGCGGGGCCATTACGCTGATCTTTACTGAGGCATTCACGCCCCAGGCGGGAGTCGGTGGAGTGATTGGAGTTTTGCTGATCGGCTTTAAGAGAGCTGCGTTTTCAAATGAAGCGGGTGCCGGTTCGGCTTCAATTGCTCACTCGGCGGTCAAGACGAAGTACTCTGCATCCGAAGGACTCGTGGCACTTCTCGAACCATTCATTGACACGGTCGTGATCTGCACGATGACCGCTCTTGTCATTATCATTTTCAACACGGGTGGAGAGCAATTCAATTATGGCGGTGCCGGGACTGGCGCGGTCGTCATTAACGGCGAGTCCTACGAGGGGGCCGGTATGACCTCACCGGCGTTCGCCCAGTACATCCCTTTCTCCAAGGAATTCTTAACCGTCGCTGTCGTTCTGTTTGCCGTTTCCACTATGATTTCGTGGTCTTACTACGGCCTGCAATCTTGGAAGTTTCTTTTTGGAAGAAGTAAGGCAGCCGATCTTTCTTACAAATTGCTGTTTTGCATTTTTGTAGTGATTGGCTCAGCCGCCAACATGAGTTCGGTCTGGGGTTTTTCCGACGCGATGATCTTTGCGATGGTCTTCCCCAACATGGTTGGCCTGTTTTTCTTGTTCCCAGTTGTGAAAAAACAGCTAGATCGATACCTCGAAGCAATTCGAAGCAGCAATGCTTAGCCTTCGCTAGAATCCCTTTCAGAAAGCCCCTCCGCTTGCTGCCTGGGAATATTAAAGAAAAAAACAGGGGCGGTGTTTTAATACCAAAACACCGCCCTTTTTTTATGCAACTGACGCTCCAGTTGTTGGATGCCGAGCGATTCGAAACATTTTTTTATTATTTCCCAAGGTTTTATAATTCCCATCGAATAAAGAGGGAAGTTACCTTAGAACCATCGGAGATTTTGAATAGATGGCGTTTCACACCCCCTTCAATCAACGGGCATCTGCCAAAAAACCAGCAACACCGGTATACATCGGTTTTCAACCGCCTCGTCCCGAACGACGGAAATTCAACTGGTGGGGATTCAACGGAATGTGGCTCGCTTTTGGTAGCCTATTGACTGCTGGTTTTGCATCGCCAATCCCATTGCTTATCAGCCTCAACGGGCTTCGCCGACCGGGGAAAGCAATGGCCTCTATCGGCACAATCGTCTCGATTGGCGGAGTGGTGATGGCGACGTCCATTGTCTTGCTTATTTCAAACGCCCATCACCATCGCATGCATTCCAAAGAGACCGCCCAACGCAATAAAATTGTCAAGAAACAAGCCAAGGAAACCGGCGTCTTACTGGCGGTTGCTGCAGAAAAAGTCAAGACATTTCGCACTGAAGCAGGGGGCGGTGCCGACTTCGATATCGAAGCTAACATGCTGATTGTCGAACACATTGACCCCTGGGGAGAATCGTTAAGATTTGATGCGGGGCCTGATTCAGGGCTTATTCGTAGTGCTGGCCCCGACAAGACATTTAACTCCGACGACGATATTATCCTCGCGCTTTCCCCAAAATCAAAATCAAATTCTAAGCTGGCGACCCACCACTCTCGCGAATATGTTCACAATTAAAGCACTTATTGGCGAGACGTCCTGGCAAGACGTATCACCGGAGAAACCAATCTGTGAAGAACTTACCCTAACAAAAAGGGGAGCTCATTCGCGAACCGCGAGACGCTTCACTTGCCCCATGCACGTGGGCCAAGCAACTTCGGCCGCGCCACTTCAGCTGCCCTCGTCCGGCTTGTTTACTTGAAACGAATGAAAGTAAACATAATTGGAACCGTTGTTCTCGGTACGACCGGACGTTTATTACCAACGCCGCTGGCGTGCCCGTCAATACAATCAAGACCACCTCGATTGTCCGGCGATAAAAAATTGGAAGGCGCAACTGTATTTTACGCGAATACGACGCTCTACCAATTCAAAGCAAGGCAGGCAAAATGTTTCGATCGAAACACTTCGGATTAGTTCTACCGGTAATTATGGTTGTTACCGTTTTGTCGTCGACGAGTTTTGCGCAAAAACATCGCTACCTGAGATGGGTTGGTTATGGAATTAGTGACGGCTATCACGTTGCCAACCCGGGCCCCAATTCAGACTACTACAACCCTTACACAAAACACAATTCTGCTTTGTGGATTCAGCCCTCCAAGCCGGCACCCAAGCAAACGACCGCCCCGCGATCCACTGTTTCGAGTTTCAGTAAATATCCAAAATTTACATCGCCGACCCGCCACCCCTTCAATCGAAAAGCTCGCATCAGTTCCTCGTCGATTCAAGAATCAAACAAGTCATCCCAGCCTGCTCAAAATAAAATCAACGCTCCTGACCCCGACCAGCTCCCGCCTTCCGCACCGACCGGATCCCCCAAAGCATTTCCCAATAAATTCTCGACCCTGAATCCTCAGCGCTTTCCGCAGTCGGCCACTCCAATTTCAATCGCCCGCTCACTACCTGCACCTACATCAAACAGGGCCAATCTTGAATCAGTCGTGATCCCGGGCGGCATCAAGTAAAACGCTCCCGCAGCTTTCCTGATTCAATTCGTTCCTTCGGCTTGAAAATTATATCTTACGACTTCAAGCGGTTCCGATGGTTTCGGTTCCGCTTTTTCTATGATTTGCTCTTCTACTGGAAACCAATCCGGTTCACCAGCAATGTGCAAAAAACAATCTGCTAGCTATCACCATTCTCCAACGGCGGGTTTTCCGAGAACCTCACAGGAAATCGCTTGCCATCTTTTCCAATGAGGCCGTCACCGATTTGTATTGACCGCTTGGGAAAGTCAGCCCTATACTCCACGCGAATGGATTCCCGGCTTTTACATTCTTCGTTCGAGCCGATTTGAAACGAGCCCGGTTAATGGAGAAACCGCGATGGCGAAAAAAGCCAGCACCAGTTGTATTGCAGTCCGCACCCTAGCAGTGTTCTTTGTTCTTTTACTCGGCTTCCAAAGCGGCGAGGTGTTGGGACAAACCAACGCCAACACGCCCGCTCAAGTAGCGGCCTCAAAACAAAAACACATCGAAACGCTTGCCGTTGTCAACGGACACCCAATCACCCGCCACCAAATCTCTCAAGAATGCATGCGTCGTTTTGGCGCAGAAGTTCTTGAAAGTCGGATTAAGAAATTGCTCGTGCTCGACATGTGCAAAAAAAATGGAGTCATGATCACCGAGGGGGATGTGAACAATGAGCTCATTGAAAAAGCCAAAAAGTTTGGCATGTCTGGTGACAAATACGTACAAATGATTTGCAGTCGCCGTAACATCAGCGTCGACCGTCTCAAAAATGATATTACCTGGCACGAACTGGCGATTCGTAGACTAGCCGAAAAGAACGTAAAAGTAACGAATCAAGAAATCAGCGAACGGCTGGATTTCGAGTTCGGTCCTAAAGTTCAGGTTCGCCAAATTGTCGTTGATTCGCTCCAACAAGCCAACCAAATCCATTCCCAGTTGCAAACGGCTCCCGAAAACTTCGAACGCCTCGCAAAGCAGTTTTCGCTGGACTCCAACAGTAAATCGATGGGTGGCTTGCTCCAGCCAATTCGCCGCAACTCAGGCCTGCCCGAATTTGAAAAACTCGCATTCTCATTAAGTCCCAATGAAGTTTCCCGTGTTCTTGCGATTGCTAACAACTTCGTGATTCTGCGCTGCGAGCGTTTCTACCCAGAGGTTGAACTATCTCCAGCAGAATCTGCCTTTCAGCACGAGAGAATCGAAAAACAAATTGCCAGCGACAAGCTAGTCGAGTCGGCTCGCGTTTTGTTTACGACGGAACAGAAGAACGCCAAAATTGTCAACGTAATGAATGATGAAGT
>JAALLA010000066.1:0-6122 GCA_011087765.1 Pirellulaceae bacterium | reverse complement strand
GACGGCAGCGTCAACGTTGACGACTGGCTGCAACTCATGACCAATGACGACCTTTCCAAGGTCGATCTTTACATCGAAGATCAAGTTTGGCCCACGGTCGCGTTGAAAAAACTAGTGCAGGACAAAGTTACCGTCACACAAGAGGACATGGACAAAGGATTTGAGGCTAATTTTGGGCCTCGAGTGGAAGTTCTTGTGATCGTAAGCAATGACCACAGATCCGCATTGAAAGTCTGGAATCTAGCAAGTGCCAATCCAACTCCGGAATACTTTGGGAAATTGGCCAATCAATACTCAATCGAACCAGCCTCAAAAAACAACTTTGGTGCGGTACCTCCGATTCAAAAGCACGGCGGACAGCCCGACCTGGAAAAAGAAGCATTCAACCTGCAGGCCAACGAACTTTCTAAAGTTGTCCAGATGGGCGAATACTGGGTCACGATGCTCTGCCTCGGACGCACCGAACCGGTGGTCTCCGATTTCGATGCGGTCAAAGAAGAACTTCAAAAGAATATCCTTGAAAAGAAGCTCAACATTGAGATGGCGCAAGCGTTCCAAACGCTTCGCAAAGACTCTCAGATCGACAACTTTCTCAATGGCACGTCTCAGCCGGGAGCCTCTGCCATGCGATCCGCCCGACAGCAGAATACGAATCACAGCTCGACTCCATCGAACTTTAAATAGTCTGGAAGTAAAAAACGCGATTTCCATCGCCTCGTAAAAACCACCAACAGCCGGACTGATTCAGTTCGGCTGTTTTTTGTCCGCTTCCAATACGTTCCTTCCTGCAGCTCCAACTTAGATTTAAACTAGGACTACGTTCCTAAAACCTGATTATTCATCGAGCCCATGAAAAGACGACCCTCCAAGCCACTGCGAACTCCAAAAATTACCGGCAAGAGAATATTCAGTGCGCTGATCATCGCCCTCATCATTGCCTACCAGTGGTACGCTGAATCAACGCTAACTCCTGACCCAACGGTCTCTCCGCAATCTGGCGTTATTACGACGCCCCGGTCTCAGGCGCCCGATAACGCGACTGCAACTTTGGAGACCCGTTACTTGCGAGAGGGAAGAGGGGAGAACCTCTTGTCTCCGGCCGGACTCGTCTACACCTCCGGAAGAAGCGGTCATCGAAGTAAACATGTGATGCGACACGCAAGTGACGAACCAGACCGCCCGGGGCCACACGGAGTTTTTGACGCTCAGGGGGACGATGTTTTCCGGTTGATTGACGAAGCTTACGAATTGATCCAATCAGGTTCGAATCGCGTCAAAACGATCCCTGAAGAGAACGGTAAAACAGAGTACGTCATTGATATGAACCGGCGCATCGGTTATCTCGGTGGAGAGACCGGAGCCCGCAAAAACCACCCACCGCTCGAAAGACTCAACTTAGTTCTCGGCGATAACCGAGTTATCACCGCGTACCCCTATTGAAGCCCCCTGGCAACCTCACGCACAAACCACCATTCCATCCACCGTCAGGCCAGCGTCAAGAAATTTAAGTTTGATTAAACCACTGAGGCAATCGCGTCGCATAACCGGTCAAGGTTCTCGCTGTTGATACCCGCGACATTGATCCTGCCGCTGCCGAGTATGTAAATGGAATGTTCGCTTTTCAATCGCTCCACCTGCTCCGCGGTTAGTCCGGAGTAACTGAACATTCCGCGTTGCCGATTGATGTACTCAAAGTTTTTCTCCGGAACCCGAGTCTGCATTGCGGCAACAAATTTTTCACGCAACTCAAGAATTCGCTGTCGAATTTCTGTCAACTCTGACGTCCAAAGCTTCCTCAATTCAGAATCATGCAGAACCGTATTTACGATCGCGCCACCGTGTAACGGGGGATTGGAATACATCGTCCGGATTGTCAACTTAATTTGACTTAGCATCGCCGCCGCGGTTTCAGCGTTGGGTGAAATTGCCGAAATTCCGCCGACGCGCTCAGCATACAGACCAAAATTTTTCGAAAACGAATTACAAACGAGAGCTTCGCCCCCGCTCTCGACAAAATTCCGAATCGGGAATGCATCCGCATCTAAACTCTCGCCAAACCCCTGATAGGCAAAATCAAAAATTGGAAATAGTTTGCGCTCTTTAATAAATTCCGCCAAAACTTTCCACTGCTCAACCGTCGGATCCACACCTGTCGGATTGTGACACACGGTATGCAGTAACACCGCCTGATTCGGTTCGGCATGACTCAGGGATTCAAGAATACGATCAAAATCCAATCCTGTTCCCTGTTCATCGAGATAGTCGTACTTCTTTACTTCCAACCCGGCTGCACCGTAGATTTTTGGGTGGTTAGCCCAAGTTGGATTACTCATCCAGATCGTGTTTACATTAAAAACACGACGAAGCAACTCTCCCGCCAAACGCAAGGAAACAGTTCCCCCGGGCGTTTGAGCCGAAACTGAGTGAACCGATGGTGATTCGTACAGCGTTTCACCAAGAATTAATGCCCCAATTGCTTGATTGTAAGCTGGAGCACCATCGATCGGGAGATAACTTTTGGTTCCATGTTCGGCAAGCAATTTCTCCTCTGCCAGGCGAACACATTGCATGACGGGCGTTGTCCCGGATTCGTCCTGATAAACCCCAACCGACAGATTGATTTTCAGTGGATTTTCATCCTTTTTGAATTGTTCAATCAGGCCAAAAATGGAGTCTGGTGGGTTTTGCGGTGCAGATTCAAACATCAACTTGCCTCAAGTCTTTTTTATTTTCTTCAATCTTCGGTCAACAATTTAACACGGTTGCAGGCGTTCGAAAGACCCCAAACTTCACTTCAACGAATTTACCCTCCGACGACCATGCAATCGCTATTACTCATCCACAGTGCCAAAACGCACGCCCGACTCGCTTCGATTTCCCTATCCCCGTTCTCACGCCGTTGCAGCGAGGTGATTGGCTAGTAATAATCCATAACTCAGAAAAGAGTCTCTGAGGCCACTCTAGCGGTGGCTTTCCTTTTACGTACTTCCTTGATTCCCAGTTTCAGAAATTCTATGTCAAAACGTGTTGGACTATGGCTTATCGGAGCCCACGGAGGCGTTTCCACTACCGTTGTCGTCGGCCTTGCTGCGCTCAAATTAAAACTGGTTGATGATTGCGGATTAGTAAGCCAGCTCGAGCAATTCTCTGACTTAGACCTGATTGACTGGAATCAAATCGTGATGGGTGGTCACGAGATTCGGAAAACAGACAGTCGTACCGAAGCATTTTTGCTCTCAGGAACCACGCCGGCTATCAGCCGAGAACTCGTGATCCAGTGCGAAACAGAATTAACGGAGTTTGATAAGAACGTTCGCCCCGGTGTGCTCTTCAATGTTGGAGAAACAATTACAAAACTGGCAACGGCAGAATTTGTCAATCAAACTGAAACCGCCCAGGCGGCAATCAATCAAATTCAAAGTGATCTAATCGAGTTCAAAGAGAATAACGAACTCGACGAAGTCATTGTGTTGAACCTTGCTTCAACGGAACCTCCAGTTGATCCGGATTCAATTCCAGACCGCTGGGATGCACTCGAGTCCACGCTCAACGATTCTAATTGCACTTTACCGGCGAGTTCGCTCTATGCAATTGCAGCGTTAGATCAAGGCTGGCCTTTTATTAATTTCACCCCGTCATTGGGAAGTTGCCCAAAAGCAATCGATGAGTTAGCAATAACTCGTGGAACCTGTCACATTGGCCACGACGGCAAGACTGGTGAGACTTTTCTTAAGAGCGTACTTGCACCGGCATTTGCGAATCGAAATTTAGAAATCATGAGTTGGGTTGGTCATAATATTTTTGGCAACATGGACGGACAAGTTCTCGACGATCCAATTAATAAACAGACAAAAGTTACCAGTAAAGATCGCCTGCTAGGTCAGATCCTTGGCTACGACCCGCAAACACATATCAGCATCGAATACATCAAAAGCCTTGGCGACTGGAAAACCGCCTGGGACCACATTCACTTCCGGGGTTTTCTTGGAACCCCCATGATCATGACCTTCACTTGGCAGGGTTGCGATTCCATTCTGGCTGCCCCCCTGGTTCTCGATCTATTTCGTTTTACCGAAAAGGCTAATCGAAACGGTGAGACTGGTTTGCTGACATTCCTCGCCAGTTTCTTCAAATCACCTTTGGGAACCGACGAAAACGATTTTGCAGCCCAATTTAAAATGCTGACTGACTGGGCAGAGCAAAACAAATAACCCGAGGGTAAAACGGACAACAACCCGCGCGGCTTAGAGATTCAAAGCCGTACTCCGCGAATCTAAACTTCCAACCGCTGCTGTGTTCCCCCGTGAGCAGCGAAACCATCAGATTTCCTCTCTACGAACACTTCCGTGCTCACGCGTTAAGCTAATCAATCGATTAGATTACGACGAAAGTCGAACCTAAAAATCTCTTCTTACGGGGCGCTAATTCGATCGGACGATCGGATTTAAGAAGCGATAGACTTGCAACCAGCGGCGGCGCAATTGCTGCGGCTATTGTGACAACACATCACCGAACTCTTTATAGAATTTGTGCAGGATCAGGGATTACTAATGCGGCGGAGATACTCGGAGAGTCTCGCTTGAACATCTATCATCTTCTGCCACTGCTCTCGCGTAAGTTCGACATTTTTCTTTCGCTTATCCAGCTCAACGTCGCTGACAACGTGCCGAACATGCATGTGCAAAAACTCAACAACCTCTGAAAGTTGAGCCGCCTGACCCGGAGAAAGTCGATCAGGGAGTTTAGGAGGCGAATGGGCAAGCAATGCCTTCCGACAACTGGGATCTTCTTGCCGACCAGACTTGACCGCAACGTTCTCACCCGAAGGACGAGAACCAGCTTCTTTTGAGTCAACCTTGCGATCAGGATCACCTCGATCCAGCCGATCGTTAATCTCAACACGACTCCCAAAAATCAAAGTGCTTCTTCCGAGAGTAATCAAATCTCCGTGCCGAAGAATACGAAGCTGAACTTCTTCGTTATTGACTTTGGATCCATTGGTGCTTTCGAGATCCGTAAGCACTAGGTCTTCATGATCCTGCTGGATCTTAAGATGAAATCTAGATATCCGCTCGTCATTGAGCTGGATTGTGTTTCCTTCTTCACGACCAATCGTAACGGGCGCCGCAATGGATTCAAAAACCTTACCGCGGTCTGAACCGTCTAGTACCCTTAGAGTGATCGTTGACATTCGCAAGTTGCCCTGAACAATAACATTTCGCAAGTTAACGCACCCAGCAAACACGAAAGATGCGCTGCTTGGATTGTATCACACATGGAGCCGAAGCTACCGAAACAAGTAAGATTACCTTATAAATTTCGTCATTTTGACATCCCTACCGTTAAACACCCGCAATCGGGAAGAAATTGACGATTGTCCGGATGTTGTCAGGTATTTTCTTCAATTAACCATCTTGGTCCGCGAGAAAAAATATTAGCTGCCACCTAAAAGACTCGCAGCAACTTTTAAAAAATCAAACCGGCTTATTTGGAAAAATCAACGAAATCTGGTCGGTATCGACTTAAAAAACAAGAGAATCCATGGAACAGACCCGTCATTTGGCGTTGTGATAAATCGTCGCGATGGTAGAATTTCTAACCGTCACTTAGCTTGGCTAGATGGCGAAGTTTTAGGATGCACCCGTGGCTCAATTGGATAGAGCATCGGTCTTCGGAACCGAGGGTTGGAGGTTCGAATCCTCCCGGGTGTGCTATTCCGCTCAGTGAATTGCCGAGGTTTATTACAAGCCTCGGTTTTTTCTTGCGCTAACGTCAAACCGCTTCAGCGTAGATTGCAGTTCCGGCCGCTTCCCGCCTCTCGTGTGAGGGATAGATCTAATCCCCCAAAAACTCAGATCAATTTCTGCTTCACCCCACCGGTTAGGTGGCTCGGCATTCAAATCCCCGTCGCACGGAAAAAGAGCTAACCTTGGAATTCGCTGATCTGAGCAACCTATAAAAGTTGCGCTTGCACTTTTGTAAACAGGGTTTGCGACACCCTCGATTGACACATTCCCTGCGTGCACCGACAGCTCTAGGACGTGTGGCCAACCTAGAAATCCAGGTGGTTTTAGCAAGTCTGACTTGTCGTATTTCGAGAGACAATACCAGTCCAAATCGCA
>JAALLA010000065.1 GCA_011087765.1 Pirellulaceae bacterium | reverse complement strand
TTCGTAAATTTACGGCATCCCGGAATATTTCAGGCTTGGCACAATTTCTGCATTACTGGTTGGTTAACAGGAATGAAACTCGTTTGGAAACTCGTTTCATTCACTAAGTAATATTTCATTCACCAATCCCCGGGAAACTTGAAATGAATTTCAAATCTACCAGCGGAGTAATCCGCACCCTCAGTTTTGCGTGTTTAGCCGTTATCGGCATCTCGCTATTTGCCGACCGAGCTCAGGCTCAGAGTTGTCGATACGACCGTGGTTACGGTTCCTACCGGAGCCCAGGTTTTTCTATCGGCTTCAGTACGAATAACTACAATCGTTATGGCAGTGGTTTCAGTATAGGTTACTCTACTTACCGACCCACGTACCGTTCTACCAGATCCTACCACAGCAACTCACACTACAATTACCACCCAAGTCGGGCAGTCAGATACAAGAGCCACTATGATTACAACTCTAGCTACTATCGAAGATACAACTCGGGTTATTGGCACCGGTAGATCACGCATCTAGCTTGTTAAAACGAAAAATCAGTCCAGGATTTATTCAGGGACTGATTTTTTTATTTTAACTGAATCAAAATTCGTCCCAATTTAATTTGCTGATTTCTAACTTCTTACATTCTTACATTGCCACAACCGACAATTTCCAGCGACTCACGTAAACGAACTCATGGTCACGTCAACTCATTCGAAAAATCGAAAAAGGACACCGGGAACCACACCGGCACACTGGTTCTTCCGTGGCATGTTGGGCGGAGTTCTCCTGCTCACTGCATGTAACGCAGGATCTTACTTTCTCAGAACTCAGAGTGTAGCCGATCTGGTTGATGAAAATCAAAACGTTACCGAATCCTTAGGTTTCCCAACGCGAGTTTGGCTAGAGGCCAGCAGTTCCAATAGTGGGGAGGCAGGATTCGATTTTACCGCGGCGGGAATCAATTTGCTGTTCGGGGTCATGCTTGGATCTGTTTTTGGGGCAATCGGCATTAAATATCGCCACGGCCTTAACCGGAAACTAGCCGAATTCGAAAAGAAAAATTCAAACACACAATCAAAGGGGTATCAGTTTTCAATCATTGGGTTGCTGCTGCTGACTACACTGGTGGCGGCCCTGACTGCAACCGTCATCAATTATTTGGAAACGCCCCAGTTATTGCTGGCAATCTATTTCGCCGGCCCGGCGATACTATTGGGGTTAGCAATGATTCCCAGAGGCATGCATTGGAGAGCAAGGGTCGTGATCCTGGCCGTCGCCGAAGTGGGATTGATAGGATTGGCTTTGTGGTATGGGCAGACCCTGGGAGTCCCGCTGGAGCGGGTGATGCTTGGTATTTTTGTTGGCTGGACATCTCAAAGTGGAATTTTTGCATTCTTGATCACAGTCGCGCTTTTAATTCACATGGTAATTACGGAATCAGCGTCTGATCAGAATGGGACTGAAAGTCCCCCCTCCAAAATCACTTAAGACGTTTGATAATGTGCCACCCATACGGACTGGCCGACGTGTTGTATTCAGCCATCCCTATCTCACCAACTTCCAGAGAGAATCCGACATCACCGAAACCTTTCACCAGACCGGTTCTCGGCCGTATCCACTGATCTTGATCCTTACCTTCCATAAAAACTTCTTGATCGAAATTGGCCATCCGGTAAATACCGGGCGGACTATCATCAGTCAATTCCTTGACTAATAAATTGAAATCCTCACCAGCTTTTGCCCTCTCAAGAACTTCTTTCGCTAACTTTTCAGCGCCACGCTGATTCCGTGGTATGACTTTACTGCTACCTGGCAGCCCGCCATCAAAGCTAATCAAGATATGTTGAATCGTAACGTGGCTTGGTTCACCATTCTCAAGGGTTGTCATTTCAATTTCGACGGGAACAGACGCAAGTTCCTTTAAAACGGGTGACGAGACACTCCGCTCACAACCGATAAAAAGGCAGCAAACCACTAGAATCATCAAGTACTTCATCGTTTAACTCACTAAGTTAATTCTTATTCAGTTCCAATTTTCAATTTGGTTATTGGTCATGACGCCGATAGCTTTGGTTAAGACGCTGCGGCGAAACACCAAGGCGATAAGCTCCACACATCATCCAGTTTCGAATCGTCTGTCTCACCAGTCCGCCCTTTAACCATCGCCGCGGCGAAACAACTGTCGGCCCAGCCAGCAACAAAGGTTTGCCATACTTCCGCAAGGTTCGCGAAATCTGAAAATCCTCCATCAACTCAATTTGCGGGAAGCCTCCCACTAAGTCAAACCTTTTTCGCGTAATAAAAAATGCTTGATCACCATAGATCAATCCCTGCCACTTTACACGAAGCTCATTACCCAACTCTACCCAGCGGTAGAGAAAACTATCGTGATTCACTCGTTGACGAAATGCCCCGAACTCGGAACAGGAATCCTTCATGCCCAGTCGAATTTGTGAACACGAATTATCTTCGAGCCAATTGTCGGCGTGAAGAAAAACGAGAATGTCGCCGTTGGAATATTTTGCCCCATTATTCATTTGAATCGCCCGCCCCGAAGGTGACCGCACAAATTCACAATTGAGACTAGCCAACTTGTCCAAGGTTCCGTCAGTGCTGCCTCCGTCTGCCACAACGACTTGATCAGCACCGCTAGACCATGCCCGCTCAACCGCCTGACTAATCAGATCAATTTCATTAAGAACAGGAATTACAACTGAAATTTTCACGGGATCAAGCGGCAAGCAACGGGACTGGCCTCGCCAAGGTTAGTTGAAACAAAAACGCCGTCGTTTAGAGTACCTCGTAAATCAGCCATTTAAAAGTGGCCCCGACCTAAAACAGCTAAGTCTGATTTGGAAATGCGATTCAATTTGTCAGACCGCAAAATAAAAAAACGCACCTCCCCAATTGGGCAAGTGCGTCGAATAACTTAACGTAAACTTGGGACGCTTTGAATACTTACTTCTTATCAAGCGTTGGCGTGTCTAAGGCCGCGGTTCGAACTGCAGGCAGCTTCACAAACTTCTCGACGCTGGCGACGGTATTGTAACCACTAAGGAACTTACGGGTCCACTTCCCGTTCTTTTTCTCAAACAGGATCAACTGTGGAACACCTCGACCGCCGATCAACTGACGAGCAACTTTTGAGTCTGTATCGAGGTCGACGTTAGTGTAGTGATAGCCTTTAAAGGCAGACTTCTTTAGCAACTGAGGAATTGTGTTCTTCTTCATCGACTGGCACGGCGGACACCATTTAGCTGTTACCAAAACAAGCAATGGCTTGTCGCCAGACTGAGCATTCTTGTACGCCGTGGCGTAATCAAGTGTTTCTTGTGCGTTAGCGGTTTCAACTGCAAACAGAACTAGGGCAGCCGACAAAAAGATTAAGACTTGCTTCATTTCTTCCTCCATCCATGAGGTGATTACCGGAACTGAACAGTCCGGCCCCGATTTAACTATCCGTGGGGTGTTTAGCGATGACGAAGTAGTTATCGACGTCTGAGTCGTGTGCCAACCGATTCAATTTTCAATGAAGCCGACAAATCGCATTCATTTTTTTCGTTCCACAGCGTTACCCTTACGTTCCGAAATTCCCACACCACTGGCGAGGCAGACCCACCGGATCGCCATGAGTTATCAGGTTGTAATGGATTTTAAAATTGTCCCGACGACTCTACTAAGAAGGAAAAGAACGGCTCTATCCGGTGCAACCCGAACTCCAGCTAGTGAATCTCCACGAGAACCGTCACTCCCGAATCAATCCGCGATAACGTTACAAATTCTCAGATCACATAAAAATCAATCATGTTTAGTAGCGCTGGCGAATTAAATCCATGAATTATTTCTTTTGGGATATCGACAAAGAGTTGATACAATCCACGCTGTCGTCATAAACAAGTTGCAACCGGCTCAACCGAAAATTCAAAATGAAACTGCGTGTTGGGTTAATTGGACTTGGTGATCAATGGCAAGCCAGACATCGGCCCGCTCTGATGGCACTTTCAGACCGGTTTGATGTCCATGCGATATGTTGCGAAGTTGCTGAAAAGTCAATCCAGGTCGCCAAAGAATTCGATGCCATTCCGATGGATGGGTTTCGCGCAATGGTTGAGCGTGATGATATCGATGCCGTGTTGGTGCTTTCACCTGACTGGTACGGCCCAATTCCAATTTTAGCGGCTTGTGAAGCAGGTGAGGCGGTCTATAGCTCAGCTGCCTTGGATGTCTCTGCAGGCCAGGCATTAGAAATCAGGCAGAGAATCGAAGCTTCTGGTGTCGCGTTCATGGCCGAACTTCCGCGTCGGCATGCTCCCGCCACAATTCGCCTCAAGGAACTGATAGCGACTCGACTGGGTCCCCCCCGGCTTTTGTTCTGCCATGAACGGATGCCAATGGAAAGCCAATCCGACTCTCTGCGGCGAGGAGAATACTGCCCGCTCGCTTGGCGACATTTAATGGAGTTGGCTGATTGGTGCCGCTACCTTGTCAATTCCGATCCCATCTCGGTGATTAGTGCGGTACACGAACAGCACGACGAAAAAACAGACCTGTTTTATCAAATGATTAGCCTGCAGTTCCCACCTAATGAAATCGACGGGCCCCAAGGGAAAACATCGGGCTTCGCACCTCAAGCACAGCTAAGCGTTGGGCACTACATTCCAGAGCGTTGGCCGGACGCACTCTCTTTCAAACGCCCAGCTTCCGTGCAAGTTTGCTGCGAAAATGGCATGGCATTTATCGATCTCCCCTCCAACCTCGTTTGGTTCGACGACGCTGGACAACATACCGAATCCCTCGATTCCGAACGCGGAGTAGGCGAACAAATGCTCGATCGGTTTTACCGCGCGGTCACGAGTTTAATTCGAAAAACAACGGATCCCGAAGACGCCTACCGCGCCATGAAAATTGTCGTCAGCGCCAATGAAAGCTCTCGAGTTAATCGTCGCGTGCCAATTAATTATGATGATTAATCACAGCTCTCAATTCAGCAATCAATTTGAGCCTAGAGTAATTTTGCACTGCGAACAGATTCGGTAATACTCCCGCACCAACAATCCGATCGGTGAAAGAACACATGTCGTTAGCAGCAAGACCGTGAATATTACCCACCCCACAGTTGAAACCTTCGATTGCAATTTAGGAAGTTTGGTGGTTCGGCAATATGGACAGCAAAAACCTACCGGAACATTGCGGGGATTTTCTACTGGTACCGCGTACGAATTATTAATTTCGAAAGAACCATTTGCGGCTTCTTTCGTTTTAAAACCATCGCCTGAGATCGCAGCCTGAGGGTCAGATCCCATTGGGACACGAGAGACTGTGACGTCGCCCCCCCCAACAGTACTTGCTTGACGCCGAGCATTCGCCTCTCTGGAATTCACATCATTGCTGGAATCCGGCGCAATCAGCTTAAAACGATGCGCGCAGTGCGGACAAGCGACGTCATATCCAACTCGATCGCTTCCCGTCTGCATGACCGTCTGACACCGTGGACAAGCAAAACGAACTTTTTCCAAATGACTACCTCGAATAACACTAACATTGCACAGTTAGCTATTCGTGCAACGTATCGGCTTATTGGAAAAATTAATTTCCAGCCAACCAAATCTCCTCAGAACCCACCCGACTCTCAAAACCACGCCTATTCTATCCGGCGATGCCGTTCAGTACTGCTCTCTATTTCAGGCAAATCCTGGGACGAATCAATAGCCACTTCACCAACGACAAGCAACTTAGGCTCACTCGTTTCAACATCCAACTGAACCTCGGACAATGGACGTTCCTTACCAAAGAACTTACCAAGCGGACCGGCCAGAATAGCTGGGAGAAAAATCAAATCACCAACCAATGCGGCAGCTAACAAGAATAGCATCAGAACGCCAAACCGTTGAGTTGGTGTAAAGGTACTCAGGGCAAATGCTGCCAAACCCAGTCCACCAATCAGGGTAGTCTGAGTCATCGCGGTCGCTACACGCGAGTAAGCTACTTTGATCGCTTCCTTTCGGCGGTACCCCTGAGCAAGAGCATTACGGTACCAGTTTAAAAAGTGAATCGTGTCATCCACCGCAACTCCCATCGCAACACTCGCGGTCATCATCGAGCCAATGTCAACCAAGAAGCTATCCACGCTCCCACCAAACCAACTGTTCATATGTCCCATGAAACCAAAAATCACAACCACTGGAAACACGTTAGGTAGCATTGCCGCCATACCGCCCCGGACGTTGAGTAAATTCCCTGGCCCGACCGGAGCGCGCCAATCCCGCAACAAAATCATCATCACTACCGAAATCATGATAAAGGCAAGTCCGATACTCTGAATCAGACTCTCCAACAGCGATCGTTGAGCTTTGTAGACAATCGGAACAATTCCTGTATACATTGCCGTCACATCAATTTCTCCGCGTCCATTATCCTTCAACTCTTTGGCCGTCTTCATCCCGGCAAGCGGCAGTTTGGTGATGGGATCGACATCGAAGCGGTGCTCACGAAAATCGATCAACTTCTCTCCCGCCGTTTCCGAGCCAGCGAATAATTTCTCAACCACCGAATATGCCGGGATATCATCAATTCGAATAATACAGTCGAATTGGTTGATAAACTTCAGGTTATTCGCCGCTTTTTTCGCAACAACCTCGGGGCTATCTTCCAATTTGACATCAAAGACATCGCCATCGCTCAACCAAAAGTACTTTTTCTTTCCCTTGGACTTGCGTGCGTTTTTAAATCCACGATTCTCTAAGATCGACTTGAGCGTTTGCGAATAGATCATTGATTGGTCAATGATCTCACCGAGTGACTTTCCATCGGCGACTTGCGTTCGGACATCTTCAGGGCCCCCTGATGGATCAGGCCCAATCAGCAATACATTCGCACTATCAAGCGATTCAATTCCGCCCACATCCTGAAGCCTTCTTAGAATCGTAGTTCGATCCCGGTAAGCAGCCATAATTGGCTCAACTACCGATTTCAGATCGTTGACGAACTGACCATAATCCACATTATTTAACGCCGCCAATCGAATACTGACTCGCCACAATTCTCTTCCAGCACGATTGGGGTCGGCCAGGTCTTGTTCGCGATCATTTCGCTTCAAATTTGACTTACCAACCTCAGCTAGATAAGCCTGTGCCAACATCTCATCGCGTTTGCTGTAGAGTTGTGAGCTATAACTTTTCCGCTCAAGAGATTCTTCGTCAGACTCAATCCGGAACAACGGAGCAAACATGTCCGTCGACATACCGGATCCAACAATACCCATTCCGTCCGGACCGAAATAAAACTCGAGTTGCTCCCGGACCCGCTCCGACAATTCCATTCGCTCCAGCATTGAATACTTGAGGTCGTAGGCCATCCGTTGCTCGTCACTGAAAACGAGCGTGAAATCCTCGATCGGCTCCCCATCGCTATCCTTCGGAACTGCGGCCAATTGTTCCGCTTTGAGCTGTGCTAAATACGGTTCCTTCTGGGCACTTAAATCAACACCGATGGGTATTTCCGCTGGCACCAACTCACCAAGATTCTCCTCCATCCAAGCATAATCGTGAAGGATTTTCGCGTCTTTATCAAAGAGTTTAAGCAAATGCACGGATGTTTGAATCTTTGTCGCACCCACGGCGAAAAAGGCCAACATCACCACCGAAGTAACAGTAACGACGGCATGATGGTCAACCACCCAGTGTCCAATCCGTTCCCAGATCCGTGCGACCGCGGCGGTCAAACCGGACTCTTTTGCCAACTCTTCTCTACTCCGTTTTTTGTAACCCGGTTTCCAAACGGTTAAGGCACTTGGCAGGTAGGTAAACAAAAGAACGACTGTTGCCATAGTCGCAATTGCTGAAAACAAACCAAACTTATAAATCGGCGTCAGGTTACTAGTCGTAAGCGAAATCAAACCCAAAGCCGTCGTAAAGGCAGCCAGCGTACAGGGGAACAAACTGTGTTTCACGGCAGTCTCTACTGCCAAATCAGGACCGTCCTCGTAACAGGCATCGCGATAATAATTGACAATGTGCACCGCGCTTGACAGTGCCAAGACATAAACCAACGATGGCATCGACATTAGAATGGCATCCATGGTTTGCCCACCGAACCAAACAAATGACAAACTCGAAATCGCCGCCGTTCCACCCACGAAAAACAGCATCATCGCAACGCGAACGCTGCCAAAACTAAAATAAGCCAGGCTGAATCCGATAATCAAAGATAGACTGACCAAACGCAAAAGCGTACTTGTGCCTTCTTCATCAATCGCCACATTGTCGCTAGGTGGCCCGCCGATTCGCAAATTGGCAGCTTCAATCCCACATTCACCGGTTGCCAGTTCGAGAATACGACCCCTCGTTTTCCCGAGCATCGGACGGCCAACAGCACGAGCCAGCTCATTAATCACAGGCTCGTTCAGCGTAACAATAAAACAAGTTTGACGGGCTGGTGGTTCAATTTGCAGCTTGTACCACATCCAATACCAAACCTCCAGCTTTTTCGTGGAGGTCGCATTTTTCAATTCCTCAATATCGCCGCCGAAATTTTTACTCAGTTCTTCTTCTATGAATTCATCAAACACTTCCCGATGAAGGTCAGTCGAACGAAGCTGCGTTCGCAGCGGTTCATCAACCTGAGCCAATAAAGAATCGAAAGTCCACGTAAAGTCTTTCGATGGCGTTGGCCCGTAAAGTGAACCGGTCAGTCGCTTGTGCGCTTCAATCTTCGCTTCAATTGTGCTGAGATCGTTTTCGCTCAAACCTCCGATTCGCAAGGTCCCATTCGGACCTGCCATTTGTTCAAAAACATCCGGCCCTGAAATAACCGACTGGAATGGTCGACAACAGAGTTTTTCGGGATTCTTATAGAATTCATTCTCAACACCTTTTGCATCATCTGGAGGTGCACCGAAAGTACGGATGAATTTACCCGACGCCTTGTTCTTTCCTTTAACAATACGTTCGAAGAAACGCTTCCCGCCTTCAACGACATTGTTCTGGCCTTCCCATTGATACAATTCACCACGACGGTTGATGAAGTACCACTTTCCATTTCGTCCTCGAAGCCACTTCTCTTGCTGCTCTCCCCAGTCTTCATGGAAATTGCCGTCATAGAGCAAACCTAATTCGTCACCTTTGCGATGCGCCTCAACCTCTTCATCGTTTTGGGTGTCTTTGAAAATCTTCTCATATTCTTGAGATTCCTCGCGTAGCTTCCGCAAGAAATTGGTGTACCGCGCATCGCCCTCTTTGCACCATGGTCCACTGACACAGACAAACTGATCGCCACCATAAAAATATTTCCGAAATTCTCCCAGCTCTTTGGTTTCTGTATAATCATCCGGCAACCAATCCGCGACATTATTTTGCATGTCGTTAAGGCCAAGACGAGCACCGCGCAACGCGAAGGGCAATAAAAAAAAGACAGTGCATAACAGCACCATCGCTACGCTTCCAAATACTGGAACGTGGAGCGAGAAAAAACGCTTAGTCATAAATGAGTTTCGGGTCGAACGAAATACGTTGCACCCGCAATAAACCGATTAAATGAAACGCCTCATGGCAGCCTAAGAGTACCGAGACCATCAGTTCGCGTCCACGTCAAAGAGATCGAAAATACAGCTTGATAGCGTCCCCAAACACCCTAAAAGCAAAGGTTTAGCGGTCATCGGGGTTAAAATCCTCTTCGCCACACCCATTTTCACATTGAAAATTGCTGTAAAACGTACTTCCAAAACGGCTGGTGCACCCAGATTGCCACCAACAAAAGAGCCGAAGGACAAGCCGACAATAAAATGCGAAACCGGGAAAAACAGCAAACAACCAGTTGCAACCCCAAAAATACCAAAAAGACGTGCATCACAGATTGCCAACCGACCACGACTCCTGAGAGGGCCATCGCAGGAATAAATGTTGAGCGATTCGATTGCCGTTTAAACGCAACCACAATGCACCCCAAAACAGCACCGCAAAGTCCTCCCGCCGACAGTTTCCCAAATTGAGCCACTCCGCCCACCGATCCGAACCAGGACACCATCCACTCAGGAGTGGCGATAGGTTGCAAAGGGGGATAGAAGGTTGCAGCCATCAAAAATAACAGGATCAGGGACAAAGAATACCGGCAACCAAGTTTTTTTTCGTCCCACTCAATTAACGCCAACACTACCACCGAACTAGCGAACAGGCAGTGATAAAAGTAGATCCCAATAAGATTCCATTTAGGGAATAAGACTACCCACAGAACGCCGGCGTGAGACATGCTTTTCATGGAGGGGACATTGGCCGCTCCGGTGACAAGCTCAAACAAAAAGAGCGAACCAAAAATTGACGCAATCAAAAGTTCGACTACCAAGTACCGCACTGAAATCGGTGACTGACAACTTCGACAACGCCCTGACAAATTGAGATAGCTGAAGATCGGAAGATTGTCTTTGCGAAATATTTCATTTTTGCAAACTGGACAATTGGAATTTCGGAAGGCAACGGCCTCGCCGCGAGGAATGCAATAGGCCACAACATTAAGGAAACTGCCGACACAGGCACCAATATACGTGAAAACCAGAAACACGCTAAATTTTGCGAACCGGAGGGCGAACTCCTTCGCCATTGTCCAATTTGGATCTCTAACGTTGACGCGACCATCGCCATCCGCCATCACCTCAAGCCATGGCGTCACTACCGGAACCCCGATGACGTACACAAGCCCGGGAATTAAAACCACCCCCAGCCAAAGTAACTTAACTAGGGCGGGGCGAGCGCTAGACTTGCACAAATTAGCAATTTCAAAATACCCGGCTGCAGCCAAACATACTAACAAGATCACATTTGGCGTTGCCAGCGGGTTATAGGCATCCGGCTTGATCAAAAATGCGTTAGGGTTAATCACTGAAGAAAATACATTGACAGCCATTGCCACCACGAGAAAAGCTCTAACTCCCCTGCCTCCCCGCTCACACAACAGAGAAGCCACGAGCACTAAGGCAGCAACCATTGGAATTACAGAAGCGCTTTGACGCGCCACCAACTGAAGCAACCAAATCGTCAAGGGAAGAGAAACTAACAGCAGAAGAATCCGAGAATACTCCCCAACTAGCGAATAACTGTATGGCCCCTCGACCTTTACCCTTGTTGTTGAGAGACAGGATTCGTTGCGAACCGCAGCTTCTCGAGTCAGTTGATTCGGTTCGTCAAGCATAGATCCAGCGCCATCTTTATTCCAACAGCAGGAATTGGAAAATCCCCAGCTGCAACCAAACTCCATCTACTCAATAAAAAACAACTCTCATGTCGAGCCTAAACCAAAGCAACATCGATTCGCCGTTTTGAGCCTTAGCAAAAAAATCTCATTTGACTATTCCCGAAACGCTGCACTCATTCGACGATAGGCTTCGTGAAGTTCCATTGCATTGGGGCCCACGGTGTCAACATTTTTTGATTCTACCGACTCGCGTAGCGCATCCAGTTTTTCCCGGTAGATCTTCGCCTTAGTCGTCATGAACTCATCGAGACTTCCCCGGCGCAGGAACACACCGACTTCAAGACGTCTAGAAAGGTCATCCGAATACGCAATCCACTTTTCCGCCGCTTCCCATTCCTGAGTTTTGGCCGTCAAGACCGTCTCCGCATGAACGCTAAAAAAGTCCGCAAGCAACTCATCCGGCCCCGGATAATACAGATAGCAACCCACGATACTCGCGACAACAAGAGCCCCAACTGAAACTATGCCTAGAATCCAGCCCGGCACAATAATATCGAAACGACTCTCAGAGGGGACGCCCTGAGTAAACCACGATTCAAAATCTACCTTGCGACCAACTATGGACAGCAACGCCCCCAGCATGACCATGCCGAAGAGAATAAAAGTGGCCCCCACTTCGTTCGCAACATAAAAGTCGTTCCCCTTTCTCACCGCGACCTCAATCAGGCCTCCAGACTGCATAAAGAAAGGATGCGTATAAACATCAAAGGCATGAGAATGACCTGCCGGTTCAATTCCCTTCGGATAAAGCGGTTTGTCAATGGCATAGGCCAGCCCAACGGTGATCGTCACCAACAGCAAACAAAAAGCGAGGACTTTTCGAATCCCGTAGGTTCTCGCGAACCAACAAAGCAGACCGATGTTTGCACCTGCACCAAGAATGAGAAGTGAAAAAGCCGCCCCAATCGAATTCCCATGTTGAAACATTCCACCAATCTGACTCATCGCAAGCAGGGGAGTTGAGTAGATCGGCGTGGCCATGACCGCCATGATAATTGGCGCGAAAATATTATCGCGCTCCACCTGACTCTGCAAACATCCTTTCGGCAGGACGACTGCCAGGATTACTGAACCAGCGATCCCAATCAAAATGTAGATCATCGTTGGCCCCACCAACTCACGTGAGGCAGAATAAATTACAGCGACCGTTCGCTTGATCCCGGGAACCGGAAGCTTCTCATCAACAGGAATTTCATCCTCGGTCACAGGTGAGAACCGATCCCAGAAAGACCCCAAGACACTTACGATCACTAACGCACATAACGAGAAGGATAAGATGGCGATCGGATCCGAGAGGGTCAGCCCGTAAAGAACCGACATTGGATTAAACAGGGGTGCAGTCAATCCAAAAGCAACAATCGTTCCTCGCTTCACACCGGCGCGATGCAACTCCCTGACAATTGGAATTACTCCCAGCGAGCAAACTGGCAGGAGCATTCCTATCAACCACCCAGCAGCTACGCCCCAACGCGATCCATTCGCAAAGATACGCCGCGTTTTTTCAGCACCCACCATGCATCGAAAAACGGCAGCGATCAAGCAACCACTGACAATCCATAAGGAAGAGTAAATGATGACCTGTGAAAGTCGCAGACCGGCACCGGCGATATAATATTCAATCATTGTTTATTCTTCCGGTGAATCCTGATTTCCAGAATTTGAGTCATCCATTTCATTCGCAATCGCTGTCATGGCCTCCGTAAAAGTAAGCAATTTGTTTGCCATCGCCTGAATCGCTTTTCGTTGCTCCTGCTGACCGTTCGCCTTGGACAATGCATCGCTCAATTGGGATTGCAAGTCCCCCGACCCTGTTTTGACGGAACTCCAAAGGTCTTTATCCATATCAGTATCTCCCGCAATATCCGGCATCCACTTGACGATGTCAGTCATCTCAGTGATCACATCCACTTTCACCTCATGTTTTTTCTCGTTCGAGTCTTCGTCTGCGTGATCGTGGCCGTGACCGTGGTCGGTTGGGTTACTGGCCAGATGATAGTGCGAATGTGCGCCGGCTCCTGAACCATGAATCACTTCGACAACCTGAAATACCTTTGGCTCAGGCAAAGGGCTATCCGAAATAATGACCTCATGAATTTCGCCCAGCCTTGCAACCGCCACTGGAAAACTCTCGGGGCGGTGAAACTTCATTTTTGGCAGTTTTTTGACCCGTGCAGTTTTTGATTCTGTGCTGGGTTTTGTTGCGTCTGCCTGATTACAACCAGCCATCAGCGCCACCACCGAAAAAACCGCGACAAATCCACAACAGATCTGTTTCAAAGCCTGTCTACTATGCATAACAATTCTCACTATTTAATTCATTAAAGGTATTTGCATCTATGTTTTTTCAACGGGAACGGCAACCGATTCGATAATCTCGCGAATAATTAGATCAGCGTTTTCGGATGAATTTGAGATTCGTAAATTCAACACTGGATGAGCCACTGCTTGAATATCGTCAGGAATCACAAAATTTCGACCTTGTAAAAACGCCCAAGCCTGAGCGACTCGCTGCCAAGTAATTAAGCCGCGAGGGCTTAACCCAAGTTCAATCGACGCATGCTCTCGAGTTGCAGCTCCTAGCTCGACCAAATAGCGCCGGACTGATTCGCAAACTTCTACAAGCGCAACCTCTGCTTGCACTTGCGACAACTCTTCCAACGTCAATACCGGTTGAATCACCTGATTGGAAAACGCCTCGCCGACGAATTGTCCCAGCATTGAAACTTCATCTTCTGAGTTGGGATAACCAATTTTGAGTTTCATCGCAAAACGATCCAATTGTGCCTCGGGCAATGGATAAGCTCCATGGCTCTCGACTGGGTTTTGCGTGGCAATCACCATAAATGTTGGAGGCAGTGGTTTAGATTGGTTATCAACCGTTACTTGACGCTCCGCCATGGCTTCAAACAAAGCACTTTGCGTTCTCGGCGTCGCCCGATTGATCTCATCGGTCAGTAAAAGATCTGAAAACACCGGACCTTTTCGAAAATCAAACGAATGATTTTTTTGGTCAAATACATTGAAACCAATCACGTCGCTGGGCAGTAAGTCGGGAGTGCATTGGACCCGGGAAAACATTCCACCAACGGTATTTGCCAACGCTTTAGCCAAGGTCGTTTTGCCGAGCCCCGGAAGGTCATCAAAAAGCAGATGCCCACGGGCGATCAAACAGGCAATTACCAACTCGATGACATCCTGCTTGCCCACGAGAGACTTGTTGAGTTGTTCCCGTAACGCGTCAATTTTTGATGTAGTCTGAATCACTTTTAACTCACAGAGTGTTCTTATTGATGAAATTTCGAATTCGACGGTAGGTCAGGGTCGCGACCGCTTGTTTACAAACGTTCAACGTTTGGCCACGGGGAGTATCCCAACCGGATTGACTAAAGTTAGCCGCATGCCAACACTGAATGAACTCAGACGCCGAATCGGGTTCAATCTGGGAATACCATTGGCCAATTGGGACGAACGCTGGTCGAGGCAGGCCCGCTGCCCAAAAACGCAAATCGAGAAATTGGCGTGTAAATCGAAGCCTCAAATTAGCCGGCCCCATCACCAACAGCCTCCACAATAGCCAACACACCGTTATCACAAGTTCCTTGCGGAACCAGACGGAACAAAATGCAACTGCCAACGTTGAGATCGAAGACAGAGGATTCCCTACTGCCCAGTTAATCGCGGTGACCAGCTTTACTTTCGTCCACTGCCAAAAAGTTTGGACGTTCCGAGGCAATGGGTAGCCAGGGGTGGGCTCGACGGGAATCCACTTTCTTCCATCGATGCAGACTTCTGGCCACATATGAAGATTACTGGTGTCGACAACAGACTGTCGGGAAACTCGATCAAAGTCTTTTCTTTGAACAAGAAATCCGCTTCTTAATCTCGTTCGGTATCCTGCCAACCGGAGCATTTGCGTGGCGGTCGTGGCGAACAAATAGGAAGGCCCTCCCGCTTGATCAAGAAAACTGGCGACCGAATCTTCACACTCCGGAGACGCAACGCGCGTTGGATCAAGTTCGAAATTCGATCGCAAATTGTTAACAATCGCGTCGACCTGCGCCCATCCCGGGTTAACGTCTTCCGTTACTTTATTCAAAACCTCTTGCAACCTGAGCTTGGTGCCATTTTCAGCGACTTGGATGTAGGGAGAATCAAGATCAGCCTCAATTACTGGGTATGCTGCGGAGACCACATTTGAGTCGGCCCACCCATCCAGCCAATTCCAGAATGAACCCCAAGTTGAATCAGCCCGTTTGCCTGAGCTCAACTTTACTTCTTCCCGAAGAATGTGATGATTGGGAATCTCACTCACGAAATCAATTACCGTGTGCGAAGGAATGAATTCGCCGTCCATCACCAGCGAACCTCGGGCATTCCATTTAAACAAATCCAACTGATCGACCTGCTGAATATGCCAACTCTTTAAAAATGGTGGAGCTGGAAGTGAATTCGTATCCAACCTCATCATTTTGACCCGATGCGCCTGACTTGCCGTCAAGAAATCTCTCTTCTCAGTTCGTAGAACAAACCACGGCTTGCCAAACTTCTCTTCAACTCTAATTTCCGGATCGTTGAGTCGATACTGCCCTAAGTCCGGCTTGGTCCAATCCCAACCGTCAAAGTGATGGAACGTGTCGACTCCAAATCTCGCGGGGACCTCGCCCTCGACAAAAAATAAAGCTTTGGTGATTCTGTCTTGGAGTTTGCGTTCTTCTTCTTTCTGAACCGGCTCCCGAACCGTTCGAAATGAACGCCCTGCCTGCTCCGCCAAGACCACTTTGTCAATTTCTTTCGCAACAGCACTGAGCGCCTGTGAGCGATTCCGTCTTTTCTTCTTTTTGACAGGTCCGTCAAACTTCTCCGACACGATGTCGTACATCGATGGCCGGTCGTCTTCAATAAGTTGGTTGGAATCGACAGCTCCCGAGGAGGTGGCATTCTCCGAGGCAGTTAGCATATCCCCATCACCAATTCCCGAGCGTGCATATGCGTCATACCACGAATTCCCACCAGACGTAGGCATAAACCCCGTGGTTCCCACCGCCTGCCGAAGAGGCCCCAAAAACAGAGCCAACGAACCGACACACACGAGCAAAACAAATGTCACCACTACTGTCAAACTGCGAACTGGAAGCGATTTCGACTCACCGTCAATCGTCTTTGATTCAAAACGCTCCCAATAATTCCCCAGAAGCCACCAAAGCGAAATAGCCAGATACAAGAATGCAAAAACGAAAACCTGAGCACTTTGAGTCATAAAACAAACGAATAAAACCAGGCAACTGCCAATCACAAAAGCACCGCGCCCGAATCTTTGGATTCTGGAAAAAACTGCCAGATACCACGTCGCATTCATCAACATCGTTAAGGCGGTTACCTCAAACGGGTCGCCGTAACTAAACGTCCGCGTTAAAAACTGAAAGAGAACCGGCAACAACCCAAATAGAACGGCGCCTGCCTGAATGCCGAAGACTAGGCGACGCTGCTCGAAGATCTTGCTATCTGACCCAAACCGCCGCTGGAGCCAGACCATGAAGACAACCGGAAGCGAAAAATAAAACACAGTTTCGGCTACAATCAAAAGGGCCGACTTGTGCATATCCCAACGAAGGTTCAGCACAACCAAACCAGCCAGAATCGCAAGAACGAGCGACTCTACCGGAGGCCACGTGGCGGTCGTTTTTACTCGGGAATGTGAACTAAACGCCACAGCCAACTCCATTCCCCCAACCGACGTTCAGCTCACTCTCCACGCTGACGGGATTTGTTACGAGAATCTTCCGCTTGGAGACCTGGTCCTTTTTCGGAGTTAATACGCTTGGCTGAGGTTCGAACAAAGCATCGGAGGCTTCGAAACGAAACGGATCGATCACTATCTGCTGAACCTGAAGACTCTCTTGAATGTCATGTGACTTAGTAGTCGAAATCACAAATGTTTTTTTGTTACTGTCGAACTTCAAGCACGCCCCGCTTTTTTTCCTGTCAAGCATTAACAATTCGTCAAAGGATGGCAGTCTGGCAAGAAAGTCCATCAACTGACTCAAGCCATTTGTATTGGAGACTCTGCACAGATGCTCCAAAGGTAACCCTATGCAAATCAAACCAACATGAGACTGACAATCGTGAAGCTGTCGACAAACTGAACCGGCGATTCTGATCGCCCACTCGTAACTGCTTTGACTTCCCTTTCCCATGTGGGCCTCGGGAGTAAGATCCAAATAAACGTCGAATGGCCGTGCCGCGAAGGACTGTCGTTCTTGAACAATCAAGCGATTCAATTGGGCTGTTTTCCCCCAATGAATGTGCCGCATTGAATCACCGTGCCGATAATTTCGCACTCCGATTACATCGCCATCCAGCCCGGCTCGATCACTCAGTATTCCGGAAATATTAAATTGGGTCCCCGACACCTCCGGCATACCCTTCAAATCAATAGATTTTGGCCAAACGAGTGTTCGGCCTTTGATCTCCACATCAGTCACCGCGTTATAAATTCCAAATGGAAATCCATTTTTGATTTTTGGATTCTCCCGTGGAAGAATCCCCCGATTTTCAGGTTTGACAGTCCATTTAAAAGTTGAAACTGACGCTCCTGGAATGCGTTGAAGTCCAATCGCAACATCATCGCCTTCGAAAATCTGGTCTTGAAGAAAATCACCAACGATCATCAAACCGAAAAATGGCACGGGCCAGTGATTGGTGATCTCCAAAATGGCGACGGTATCTTCACCCTCAGCAGATCTCTGCTTTGAAAATGACAATTGGCAAGAGATCGCCTTGACGCTCAATAGAGGCCAGACCGCACCTAAGACTAATAAAGCCAAAAATGACCACATCAAAACGAATCCCTGTGGCCCAATAAACAGCCCAACTAAACACGACGAAAGGATTGCACAAACCAGCCAACCGATGGGCTGCTTGAGCCAATAGAGATAGCGATTGAAAGAGGGACAAAAATCGTAGTTCAATGCCGACGCCAGGTAATTAATACCCAACAGCAAATTTGAACTGAACTTTTTGACAACTGTTTGTTTTTTTTGAGGCTTCATTTCAACCGCTCTGAGAGAACCAAATTGCAAGGCGCTAATAACACATCAACCGAGCAACCAAAGGACACAAATTGAAACCTGAATTTCCGACAAACTGGACGTCGAAAATTAGGCATGAAAAAGAGCGCGCTCGCAACATCCTCATTAACAACAACCGAAACAGGTGATGCCAGTGAGAACGGTCGGTATCAAGCCATCAAAAAGAACTGGAAAACGGACGACGATCAAAACTAACGAGACAACTGAGAACGGGTCTCGCTATATAGGGATCTTCAGAACATTCGCCTTCTGATGAAACTTAGACCAGCGCGATAACAAAAGGGGGGCCTCGAGCAAGGGCCAAGAAGTCGCCAGCGGTGGGTCGACCCTCAGTGAAAGAGAAGCACTGCTCCCCAAAGGCAGAATTGTCTAAAAGATCAACGGAGTCAATAAAGACATTGTATTGATCGAAAAACTTGCAGCACGCACACTGACTGTCCGTTGCTGAGAACGAGGCTACCGTTGTCTCCAACCCCTGCGGTTGGGAATGGCTGTCATCAGGTCCATGATCACAACATCCATGATCATGGGAGTGTTGAACGCCGCATTGAGCACCACCAGGGGAATGCACATGGAGCCCAAATAGGTCAGCATGATGGAACGAAGGCCCGAAGTTTACTAGGAAAACCCAGTAAAATAGAAAGCACCAATTTGTAGGCACCAAGCTTCGCATAAAATTAACTTACTGACCCGAACAAAAATTCATTTTCAAAACCCAAGCAAACCTACACGTTGTAGTTCTACGAAAAGGGGCGCAAAAGGTTCAAAAGCCCAATTGCACGATAATCGTAAACGCAGCACGAGGCAAGGCGATTGCGAACCGGTGAATGAAAATTCTCGAAAACTAAACGAATCGTATAGTTTGTTCAGGTAGAAAACGCCCGCTAAGCAGGTGCGCTAGGCGTCCATCCGTAAAACATTGAATAAGTTCCGGAAGCGGCACCAATCAGAAGGCAGGCGATTAACACCAATACTGGAATTAACAGGCCTTTACCCTGCAGAAAGGCGAATACAATACACCACAAAAATGCTGTGGCAATGCAAGCGACACCATGGCCGGCCTTGGATCGAAACGCGACAATCGTAATCCAAAGCCCCATCGAACAGTACAAAACTGTCGAAGCAGCGAAACTAACGGCTGACGATGCCGCGTACTGCGTAATCGTCTCCATCATGAAAATAACGACCATCGCGGCACTAATCAGAATAGCCGCTACAATTAGTCCGACCACCGCGATGAGGTAAGACTCCGAGCCATCTCCAAAATTTTGCCCCTCGGAAGTAACCGGCATGTCTTCAATGTCTTTTTCAGCCTTCGCCATGATCCGTTCAGCATCGGACATGGTCGAGTCCGAATTGGCAGCATCAAAATCATCATCGTAGGACTCAGTTTTCAGCACCTCTCCGGTTTCGACATTAAAACCGCACTCGACGCAGACCACCGCGTTGGGAGATAACTCACAAGCACAATTTTCGCAGATCGGACCGCGAACAACCGAACGAACGTTTTGTTCATCAAGCAGATCCAACAAAGGGTTATGCGATGCAGCAGCAGCCGCTGCCGGCTGGCGAGAGCGACTCGTCGCCAATTCACCTGCCGATTGGATTACTAGAGGTTCCTTGCATTGTGGGCACTTTACTCGCCTTCCAGCAAGTTCGTCTTTTGCCTGAAAGCCAGCACTGCAATTTCCACATCGAACTTTAATCGCCATTTTTCGCCTTCGATTGAGCTTTCTCAATTCCGTCCAAGAGTCGGGTTACCACCGACGCCTTCCATTTTGTGGTGCAAACGAGATTTGGCAACCGCACCTAGCATTATGCGCTGCCAAAATTCGACTTTTTCGAAAATACAATTTTTCAGGGGGGAAATAGCCCCAACTGGGCGTTGTCAGCCGCAAATCAAGACTTTTCCGACCCCATATTCAATTGAATTGGCAACTGACCTCCGTTCTGCCATCAGTCAATCGGACTTCGAACCCATCCATACCCCAAGTTACAAATCAGCTGAAAACGACAAATCCCCGAATTTTAGCCAACTTTGGCTTTCAAAAGATACCGTGTATCGAGGGGAGATTGCGCATTTCGCTTCGATTGCACCTTCCGAAACGAGTTTAAACCAACTAGCCCCACAAT
>JAALLA010000337.1 GCA_011087765.1 Pirellulaceae bacterium | reverse complement strand
CAACATTAGGCATCAAGCTCTCGGCGCACTGTCAGCCTTACGCGTCTAAATCAATTTGAATTTTGGTAACACTAGCCGGGTCAGCAGCCCATGCGTCCATCGCCGCTGGTGCTTCCGACAGCGACACAGTTTTAGTAATCACCGACTCCAGCGGGAAACTACCTGACTCAAGCATAGTGATGACATCGCGAAAATCCTCAGGTAAAGCATTTCGCGATCCTCGGATATCTAACTCTTTTAATACAAAATATTTGGTCTCGTATTCTATCGGAGCCTTTGCCCACCCGATGTAGACCACTCGCCCGGCAAAACAAACCTCCTCGACAGCCATTCGGTAAGTTACTGGATGCCCAACGGCTTCGATGATTACATCCGGCCCATGCCCGCCAGTGAGTTCCTTTAACCGCTCACTGACATTCTCTCGACTCGAATTAATAAATTCAGTGGCCCCACAGGCCTTGGCCACCGGTGACTTGCTGTCCTCGATGTCAATTGCGATTATTCGAGCATTGCGAAATTTAGCACCGGCAATTACTCCCAATCCAATTGCACCGCAACCAATGACTGCGACGGTATCGTTTTCCAACACTTGCCCTCGCGCTACCGCATGAAAACCGACGGTCAATGGTTCGACCAAAGCCAATTCCTGCAACGACAATTTCTCAGAAGCAATTAACTTTTCAACGGGCGCCGTAGCGTATTCGCACAACATCCCCTCACGTTGAACCCCGAGCGTTTCATTTCTCATGCAGCAATTGAAGCGCTCTTTCCGGCAAGCCGAACACTCGCCACAACTCGAATACGGAATCACCAAAACCTCTTGACCAACTGTCCACCCTTCCACGTCATCGCCGAGTTCCACAATCGTGGCCCCAATTTCATGGCCAGGCACTCGCGGATAGGTGACTAATGGATTAAGCCCTTTGAATGCCCCCAGATCACTACCGCAGTAACCAACACGATTAATCTTCAACAATACCTCGCCACAGTCGGGCCTTGGCTTCTCCCGTTCGGAAATACAGACAACACCAGGCTTTGAAATTTCAATCGCTCTCATTTGTATCACTCTTCTTTTTTCGCATTTGCTTGAAACTGGGACCAGAGTTGCCATCAAGAGTTGCAAATCACTAAACCCAAAAACCAACGTCTCAAATCTATGAATTTAGAACTAAATTAAATTTTCACGCGACCTTGAGTCACCATCACGCGAAATCTCTCAATCGTCTTCCTAATTCCATCCTCGATTGGCGTCCGTGGCAAACCTGGAAACTGTTCCTCGACAGCAGCATCATCAAGATCACAAATAAACAGATTGGGAGTCGCGTCGGCGGCAATACCGGTCTCAAGAAATTCGGCGATTCCAAGTTCGTTTGCGATGGTGTCAACCGTTTCAAGAAACTGGGAAACTTCGATCGTCTTGCCTTTGATATTGAAGGCCTGGCAACCATCAAAAGGCATCATGCAAACCCCGGCAAAATGTGCTCCCACATCCTCGACATAATGGTAGTTCTCACGTCCTCGATAGGGCATCTCGAAGGGTAATGACTTGCCCTCGTTTGCGCCAATCACCAGCGATTTCATTACCTTCGTAGGAGCCGATGTTGTTCCCTGATCTCTTCCGGGACCAAAGGTTGTATTAAGGCGAAGAGAAACAGTTGGAATTCCAGTCTTCTCATGAAACAGATTTGCTAAATGTTCACCGGCAACCTTCCAGACGCCGTACAAATTAGGCGGGGCAAGCTGAGCATTTTCCGCCACGGTTGCCTCAGGATACATCGCACGCTTCCCGTACACTGCTCCCGAACTGGCGAACACGACTCGCTTTAAAGGGTGCTCCAAAGCCTCGATCATATTGAACAGATTCATCGTCCCTGCCAAATTCACGGCTAAACCTTTTTCCGGGTTCGACGCGCAATCAGGACTTTGCAAGGCTCCTAAGTGGATCAAATGGGTTGGCTGGAACGCCTCCAGTGTACTCTGCAGCGATTGCTGGTCGCCAATATCAACCCGGGCAAATGCGATCCTGCCCTCATCAACATACCGATGAAGACTTTCGCCAAACCAAATTTCAAGCTGATCAGAGCTGGCTGACCGACTGGCAATCAACACCTGCTCTATCTCATCGCCATACTGAGTAATTAATTGATAAACCGTGACTGCACCGATGCAACCGGTTCCGCCGGTAATAAAAACCTTAGCCACTGTTGGTCATTCCTATTCTGAATTTCAGCCCGATGGTTATTGAAGACGGAAGCTTGTCATTTTTTGAATTATCAAGACGGTAACACCTGACAAAAATCCGCAGTTGATGTGTCAAACCGTAAATTTAATTATTGATTGATTGCAAGAATTGCCTTGGGAGTTTTGGCCATGATCGACTCTTCCATCGCGTCAATTACATGGTCAAACGAGTATTCCTGAGAATAAACATCGACAGGAAAAACGCCTCGTTGCAACAAAGCCTGAGCCGTTTCAAAATCTTCGCGATTGGACCCCATCACGCCCTGCATGGACTGTCCCGATCGTGTGAACGCGGTCGCACCAAACGTGACATCAGAACCAAACGTTGCGATCACGCATATATGCCCCTCCAGTTGCACTGACAAACCTGCCGCCCCCAAAGCGGGAGGAAAACCAGAACATTCAATCAGACAGTCAACCGTGCCCTGCTCATAAGCATCGCCAAATCTTTTGCCCTGCAAATCTTCTACACCCGAGGCAAGTTGTTCATGCAGTGGATTCTCTTCGGATACTACGATCGGAATAAAACCCTGCTCTTGTGCAAGCTTCAAACGAACATTTCGATCTCGCTCAACTCCAGTCACGGCAACTCTCGCACCGGCTGCCCTGGCCAGTTCAGCCGCCATCAATCCGATAATCCCACACCCCGAAACAACAACATCCATGCCTGGTTGAATATTGGCTTTCCGGTGAACTCCCTGAGCGACAACCGAGAGGGGCTCAACGACGGATCCCTCTAATGGAGTCAGCCCATCGGCCAAAGGCATGCATCGTCCAACATTAACAATCATTCTCTCCGCCATCGCTCCGTCGCGGTGAAAACCAAATATCTTTTTCTTGCGACAATAATTTGGGCGGCCGCGCCCGCAACCGCGACAACGAAGATCACCGCACCCTCGCATCGGGATGATACAAATCACATCGCCTAACTGCAGGCCATTAACTCCCTCGGTATCCGGCCCGAAACCGACAATCCGCCCACTTGCCTCATGCCCAATCGTTCTGGGACGCTCTACCCACGTGAAATTTGGTTTACCGGTACTGGCACTGTTATCCGAACCGCAAATCCCAACAAACATGGGTTCCACCACGACTTCGCCACGTTGGGGCTCCTCTAAGGTGACGGATTCGACAGCCAGATTCCGCGTCACCAATCCTTCGGG
>JAALLA010000336.1 GCA_011087765.1 Pirellulaceae bacterium | reverse complement strand
ATCCTCGACCGTTGGTTCTGAATTCTCTCAAGAGAAAAATGACGGTGGCTCTCTAATGCTTCGTTGGAAATTGTCTGAATCTCTCGCACCTCAAAAAGGCGGGCTCGTTCGGTTCAAGTGCCGAGTCAGGTAGATCGCGAATTTCGCTCCGAAATCTCTGCCACAAAACAAGGCCAGCTCAACTCACTTGCCCGCTTTCTCGATTTTTCCTTTGGTTTTTAGATAGCCGAGCGAAACAAGGAAGGCGTCCATCTCGGCAACCGTTTTATTAAAGTACTCCAAGCCACTTTTCCCAAAATTAAAAAATCCGTGTTGCTGGTTTTCATAACCAATCAACCGACACTCTCTGTTGTTCGCGTGCATCTTTTCGGTGTAGAACTCAACCGACTGATAGGGTACCGTTGTGTCCGCTTTTCCATGAACAATAAACGTCGGTGGCGCTGACGCCACATCCCCGTGATAGGGTGAGATTTTCGTGGGCTCTACCCCTGCCCTCTCCCTCATGCTCGCCAGTCGTTTTTCATCAATCTCTGTTTTGCCCGAAATCCCTGCAAGTACAACGGCGGGATTAAAAAGCAACAGTGCATTGGGACGGCAGCTCACAACTGTCTGATCTTCCGGTGAATCAAAACCGGCGACTGTCGCCGTCGCCGCAGCCAAATGGCCTCCAGCCGATCCACCACCTGCCGCGATTCTCTCAGGGTCGATTCCAAGACGTTCCGAATTGAGACGCGCCCACCGGATGGCGGATTTAGCATCCGCAATGCAATCGATCACTTTGACAGGATGCCGAGCCGAGACACGATAATCGACCACGATTCCAATCATCCCGCGGCTCGCCAGATATTTGCAATGCTCCACGAACTGTTGAGGGTTCCCGTTTCGCCATCCACCTCCAAAAAAGAAAATTGCTGCTGGTAATTTCTGAGACTCGCTGATCGACTTTGGTTTAAAAATCCACGCTCTCAACTCAACCTCGCCGACAGTCTTATAAACTTCGACTTGGGCGTTTTTGATTTGAGGTCGCCCCTGGCCCTTTGCATTGGGTTTCACGGTTCGCTGGGCCACCGCATGGCCAGAACTTAAGCAGATTAAAATTGCAGCAACTGCAAAAATTTGAAATGTATTTTTCATTTTCTATTCACTTGAAGACTCTTGAACATCGGTACTTCTACAAACGTCATCACGACCAATTTAAAAACAACTTCTTAGAGACAGAATCTAATCATTCCTTACGGCACAAGCAGTACTTTTCCAATATTTTTTCGATCTTGAATATAGTGGTGCGCCTCAGCCGCTTTTGAGAATGGAAACGTGGTGTCCACACGAGGCCTGATGAGACCTTCGCGATACAATTCAAGCAGGTCTTCCATCCAGCCTTCGACTCGATCCATTTCCCCCCACAACCGTCCCAAATTCACGCCAAAAACGCCTTTGTTGTGATTGATTAATTCGATCGGGGTAAACTTAAACCAAGGCAAATTAGCAACCATTTTCAAGAATGCCAACCGATTTCTCGATTTACTGACGGCAGCCGAAGACACGCCAAACATTCCAAGACGCCCTGTGGCTGAAAGCGAACGGTAACTTTTCTTAAATGAATTTCCACCAACTGCATCGAGGACCAACTCAACTCCTGAACCTGCGGTTATTTCCATAACCTTTGTTTCAAAATCGTCCTCGCGATAATCAATACAATGATCGACACCAATTTGCTTTAAGTATTCATGCTTACCCGTCGACGCAGTCCCGATAATCTTGGCCCCGCGGTACTTAGCGAGTTGTATGGCTGCGATTCCAACCCCCCCACCGGCCGAGTGAATCAAAACCGTCTCCCCTGCCCTGACTCCACCCATAACGCAAACCAATTGGTAGGCCGTCAGGTAATTAACGGGCAATGCAGCACCTTCGATCGCCGACATTCCGGACGGGCGTTGAAACACCTGCTGCTGGTCGACACAGACCGATTCGCTGTAACCCCCAAACTGAGTTAAACCCAAGACATCTTTTCCAAGCCATGCCGAATCAACGTTGTCACCAATTTTGTCAATGCGGCCACCCACCTCATACCCCACAACCACCGGCATCGGCGGTAGGTCCTGATAGATCCCGAGCCTGCCCGAGATATCGGCGAAATTGATTCCTGCCGCTTCGACCTTGATCCGTACCTCATTGGGTTGAGGGTTTGGCAATTCGGTTTCGCGAATCTCAAGCACTTCCGGCAGGCCAGGTCGCGGAATCCAGCTTTGACGCATGCAATTCACTTTTTAGATAACTAAATTTCACAGACCGGTAAACGAGTCGGCCCCGAGCAAACAAACTCTAACTCAATGGATGACCTGCTGCGTGAGATTCAATTAATTTGGCGATTTGCTTGACCGAGGCGTTCAACGAAACGGCCGCCATTTGAAAATTAGTATGAGACGAGATTTCTGGCTGTATCTCCAAAAACAACTCGTTAGCGTTGCGAAGTTTTTTCAACTTCTTCTTCGCTTGCTTTAAATATTTCGCATGATCACCTGCCCGCAGCGGGCCACCTAACGCCAGCATATAGTCGTAAAGAGTTCGCTGAACATCTCTCAGTTCGTCATCCTCTTCCGCTTCTTCACAATGCTTAAGGAATGCCCTGACCATCCAGACATGACTCAACCACTGGTCAATTTCCCGAACGTAATGGGCATCGTTATCGTCTGAAGAGTCTGGTGAATTCAACAGTCCAATCTCCCGCTAATCCAAGCTTACAAAGAAAAGCAACTTGAGCAGGTTCCCCAAGAACCGAGCTCAAAACCTTCTGCAATTTTCTAATTGATCGCCGGTTCGTTAGCGGGCTTGGGCTTTGCACCTCGAGGTGCAAAAACCAAAACAATAATTGCCCCCACGATGACCATGGCGAGACTTCCAAGGAAGTAGAATGAGACTTCGCCGAGCAGATTTTTCGAAACGGTCTCAGTCAGTGTGTTAACGACCGGCGCGAATCCAAAAACGAGCGGCATGATAAAAATGGGTTTGCCGCCAAAATTGAACGCATAGATAATCCCAAGGGCACCCACGGCACCCGCCGCTCCTGCCAACAGTGACCAAAAAACACCGTCGATGTGTTCCCAACCTCCAGCTTCTTCAAAAACACCGGTCCCCAGTAAAACCCAGGGAACAATCACGGCAATTGCGAAATACGCAAGTCCCACACAAAGGAAAGGACGCAAGCGACCGCCGCCCATCTTGGCCTGTCCTTTATGAAGTACAGGGCCATAGGCTCCCCAACTGACTGCCGTTATGCCAATGCACAAGGCAATGATGAACAAATTAGGCTTGCTTTTTTCGCTGCCCAACGCTGCAGTTATTTTTTCGACCTCGTCTTTAAACTCTTCGTCTGTCTTCTTAAGAGAATCCTCTTTAGCTGAATCTTCTTTAGCTGAATC
>JAALLA010000335.1 GCA_011087765.1 Pirellulaceae bacterium | reverse complement strand
TTGGTAACAGTGTGGTTTTGATTGAACACAATCTGGACATGATCAAAGCTGCGGATTGGGTCGTTGATTTAGGCCCGGAAGCTGGTGCTGGTGGAGGAGATATTGTGGTTCAGGGGACGCCTGAGATGATTGTTGAGTACGCAAAGCAAGCGCGGAGTAAGGCCAGTAAGTCAGGGAAGAGTAAAGCCTCGATGCCCAGAAGTTGGACCGGTGAAGCTCTCGAGCCGGTGTTGGCTTCCGATCCATATAAAAAACGTAAAGTGTACGATCCTTCAACGGATGACCGGTGGAAAAAGGGTGACATGGACATTGAAGATGTCGGTGCCAATGCCCAGATGCCGTGGGAATCCGATGGTAGGCAATGGCATACTAAGGATCGCGTTGGCAGAGCTGGAGAGCCCGTGAAATGGGACGGGGAAGTTCTCGCCCGAGTGGTCGACTATATTCAGCAACACGAAGGTTTTGGAGAGACCACTTGGAATGATAGGTCTGCGGTTTTGATTCAGGGGTCCAAGAAAAATCAAGGTGCGTTTTTGGAAGCATCGACGGGGGATCCATGGTTTTTGAAAATGAAATTCAGGGCGAGGCCAAAGACCTTTAAGCGAGAGGATTTGGTTGACCAGATTCCTTTGTTAAGGCCAAATGACATGGAAGATGTGCCGGTTTATGGGAATGCTCCACGGGTGAAAATTGCTGCCGGCAAAGCCTCTTGGCAGGAAATCGAAATAAAGGTTCATACGCTTGCGGAAATTGATATCCCGGGGTTTTGGAACTTCTTAGACGACGCAATCGCGAGCTTTCGGAATAAAGCCGAGGCAAAACCAATCGACATGAAGTCTGAGACACCGTGGGCAAAATTGGGTGAGAAATGGCATTTTATGCGAAAGGGCTTTGCCAGTGGTGCTGAGGTTCATTGGGAGCCGGAGGTGCTCGAGACGCTGCATCAGGTTATCCAAACCGCAGTCCCCGACGGGAAGTTTGAATGGGGCAATGAAAAGGTCGTGGAGATTTTTCTTCCAAGTCAGGAAAGGCCCTGGGCAAGTATTGAAACAAAAAAGAACGATGCGATCAAATTACAATTGTCCAGACCCGTTGAAGTTGGAGGGGGCGATTCGGTTTTGGTGTTTGAGGACGAATCGGTGGTCAGGACTGAGGATGGTTTCGATTTGGTGGAAATGAGTTTCTCTCAAATCGAACAGGTGAATAGTGAAGAATTGAAAAGTTATTTAGTCGAGCATGCAGGGTCGATTCCGCACTAAGGTTTTGCCCTTGGTTTTCGAGTTGGTTGTTTGCGTTTTTTAGAGTGGTGGTCCATGAGTAATTCCATTGTAGCGCAGGTTCCTAAGAACCTCCTTTTTCAATATCGTATCACTTGCAAAAAGTTCCCGGGGAAACCCGGTGGGAAGATTGAGCTTACCGAGGCTTTTCGAATTCCCAACTTCGGTGCTTTTGAGGGGCAGGTGGATTACGCTGATGTGCGTGTTGGGTGGAGTGAAGAGGGGCTGTTCTTGCGTTTAGAGATTGACAAAAAAGAGCAATCGCTGTGGTGCCGCGAAACTCAATTGCTTGACAGTGACGGCCTCCAGGTCTGGATTGATACACGTGATGTTCATAACGTTCATCGCGCCTCTAAGTTTTGTCACTGGTTCGTGTTGTTGCCTGCCGGTGGTGGAATCCGGAACGAAAGTCCAATGGCGTCGATGTTGAAAATCAATCGAAGTCGAGACGATTCTCCAACCATTAACCGGTTTAAGATCGATGTGAAATCGAAGATCACAAAACAGGGATACATTTTAACCGCATTTATTCCGGGCAAAGCACTCCATGGTTGGAATACGGATGATCATCAATGCATTGGTTTTAATTACGCGGTAAACGACCGGGAATTAGGCTGGCAGACTCTGGCCATGGGGCCAGAATTGCCGATTATGGAAGATCCAAGTCTCTGGCAAACACTTCAATTGGTTGATTGAAACACGGCTGATTCTAGTTGAGCCTGTGGAACGGACGTCAATCCTCAAAGCAGTAGAGGTTTTCTTCACCGCGAATGAAGATTTGATTCCCGGCGAGTGCAGGTGTGGCGTCAACCGCTTCGCCTAGATCGTTGGTTGCCGCGATATTTAATTCATCTCCGTGATTGAGAACGATCGTCTTACCGCTTCGGCCAGTGATATAGACGTGACCATCGGCGGCCACCATCGATGAATAGATCGCGCGGATTCCATCGAGGCGAGAAGTTTCGATAATGGTTTTTCCGGTTTTCGCGTCGATTGCCGTCAGTACGGCAGAGCTTGATTTGGAACCGTAAAGGGTGCCATCGTAAAGCACGCCCGTGGGAACATAGGGGCCAATATCACGTGTGTTCCAAATGATTTTATCGGTGTCCGTGATGTCCCCCTGGCTGTCTAGTGGAATTGCGTAGCAGGCGGAGTTTCGGAAACCGGTCATGCAAATCGCAAAGTCATCCAGAATAATTGGGGTGGGGATCGGGTTGCCGGTTTGGCCTCCGCACTCCCAGAGCAGTGATCCATCGGCAAGGTCATAGCTCTTTACTTTCGTTGCGTTGGCAATCACCTGCACGCGACCATTGTGTTCGACAATCCGAGGGGTAGCCCAACCGGTTGGCTCGACCCGGTCTTTTCTCCAGATTGTTTTGCCGGTAGTCGCATCCATGGTCTCGATGAAGGAATCGCCCTCGTGATCCCAAATCACAGCTAGTTTGTTTTTAAAGAGTGCCGGAGAGGCGCCTTCTCCAAACGAGTTCCGGGTCGACATTTTTCCGAAATCACGTTTCCAAACAAGGTTTCCGTCCATGTCGACACAGAAGAGTCCAAACGAACCGAAGGAAGCATAAATGTGTTTTCCATCGGTTACCGGAGACGCTGAACAAAACGTATTGGTGCTATGTTTGCCTTCGTGAGGAACTGTCTCGGTTAATTTGGTTTTCCATTGGATCGTGCCGTCATTCCGGTTGAGGCACATCAGATAAAATTCGTTAATGGTCGTAGGTGGTTTGCCGCGTCCGAAACGTCCACGAGAGCGTCCGCCTCCCGGACGTTCTTGCGGTTGCGCAGGGGGAGCGACTTCCTTCTCGCCTGGAGGAGTTTTGCCAGAGTCGACAGCGGTCATTACATAGACCTTGTCCTGCCAAACAATTGGGCTTGAACTCCCTTTTCCGGGAATAGGAGTTTTCCATTTTAAATTCTCGCTGTCACCACTCCACTGAACAGGTGGTTTGGCAGTTGTTGAGACACCATTTCCAGTTGGCCCTCGAAATTGTTGCCAATTAGATTCGGCGTCTTGAGCCAGGGCACAGAGACTCACCGAAAAGAAGCAGAAGACGCACGACAATAAGTAAATAAGGCGTGATTTGGTCGTCATTGTTTGCTTTCGTTAAAAGGACTTAGATCGAATTGATTGGAGGAAA
>JAALLA010000334.1 GCA_011087765.1 Pirellulaceae bacterium | reverse complement strand
TCCCCCGAGAACGAGTCCAAAACAGAACTTAGGATTTGGGGTTTCAAAATCATCAACCTACTTGGATAGTGTTACGGACAGAAATTATTTTAGGCGAAAAAACGTAAAGCGTAACGGGACTGTGACGTTACCCGTTGATTTTCGAATCCGCTAAATTCGCCGCTCCGGTTTACGAGATTGTGATCCACCGCTTGATGTCAGGTCGCGCTTGCACTCATCAAATCCTCCATCACCTTCTTTTCCATTGCAGAGATAGCGACGAGAAGATCCGATGCGTCATTGATACACTGCACATCCGAAGATTCTCCCGCACTGTCGAAATAACCTGCCACGCGTGTCCAGGCTGTCGCGATCTGGTCAAACGCGTTTGACGCATCTTTTAATTCTAGCTGCGAAGTTAATTCGTATGCCTCCAACAGAAAATCGCGGTAGAGGTTGCGGAAAAGTGCGCCTCCGGTACCCGCGCGCTCCATGAGTATTGCCGTTGTCTGGAAGTCTCGCTTTCGGTCCTTACTGACCTTAAACCACTTTTTGATTTCGTGACTCGTCTTCAAGATGCCCTGATACGCCATGTTTGTGATCGGAGGGTTCAGATAAATCCTCGCATTGTTGTAAATCGCTGTATTGACCATCGTTTTAAACTCAGGACGCTTTCCATCGCAGGAAATCGAGTACGACAAATTCTTGGAGGACATTGGTCCCTTTTCGCTACGTGCCAAGGCCAGACTCTGGAGAGACGTCTTGACCCTCCCTCCTTGTTGTTCAGTGTCAATTAAGTATGCGAACTCATCGTCGTAACCAAACATTGCCACATAGTGCGCCGCGAAATGGACTTTCGTTGGGAAGTAGTCGAGATGAAAGCAATCGAGTTTCAGCCCGACCGGGATACCGGCATCAATCTGTCGGGCCACCGTCTCCCACGCTTTTTTCAATGACATCGTCCGCTGGACGTTCAGATTAAGGTTCAGGTTCCGGCAGATGTTCTCAGTGAGTACATCTGGTTTGACCCTCCCGCCAATGAACGGAAAGTCCATCGACTTCATATTCCAGAAGATGTAGCCCAGGCCCTCGCCCAGACCAAAAAGCAAAGGCTCCGATAGCTCAATGCCAATATGCCGAAGAAGGCAGCCGGTAGCTGTCGTTTCACAGTGTTGGCCGACAAAGTGATTGAAATTCAACAGCTTCATTTATTCATCGACGACTGCAGTAGTTGGATAACGTCTGGCATAACCGGACCGATCAATTCAGCTTCCTCAGTGTATCAAAGGAATCAAGAGCCGGCTAATCGGCTCCGGTTCCAAGATTTTTATCCCACACGGGTGGTCTACTCGAAATGGTCGCGGAGCTCAACAACCGGACTAGTATTACCTTGATCGGTTAAATATGTTTCTGCAAATTTTACTAAATGCAGGTTGTTCGCTGTGGCCGCGTGCTCAACAAGAACTACATGTCGATTTAAATAGTCGCTCATTTCTGATCGATACCGAATTGATCATTCCACTCAAAACACGCGAAGCCGGAGGTATGCGTGGGTCGTGTTGTTATTCGGCATTGCTTCGCCACTCAAGAAGCCTCTCCAAATGCGTTGCATTCCCTACACATCGGTAAAGACAGTGAATAGCACGGGGAATGAATACAAAATAAGCCAGAACCACGCCAGCCACTGGAACCCAAGGGCCGTTAGGAATCGAGGACACCGAGCGCAGCGAACAGCCATCGAGACAAGGGCGCAGCAGAGACCCAAACTGATAACACTGACAGTTGTGGCGTACCCCGCGTCAACCCGAATACCATTGGGTAAGGCGACAACTAGGTACACCAAGTTGAGAGCCTGAACCGCGAACACGAAAACTACGGATCGCCGCGGAATTCGCGGCCTGCCGCTGGCAAGAGGGAGCGAGAGCACCGCAAATAAAATCAAGAACGCCGCGGAACTTAGCAATATCTCGATTTCCGGGGAGTTGAGAATTAGATCGAGGATCATCAGCGGGGGAAGGAAACTGAGGGACTTCGGTGCCCACCACTGCTGCTGGTCCGAATCAAGGAAGGCAGAGGCGAGCCACAAAACAGGAACAAGCGATATCCCGGCGATGACAAGCGCCCAACACGCTCTTGCTGGGGGCCACGTTTTGCCGAAAATTTTATTCATATCTTCGCGCATATCCGTTTCATCAGACGCTGAAAAATATGGATTGTCCTTCATGCTAATCGCTCGCATTACCGGGTCGAGATTTAACGTGTCTCAGCGAAGCGAACGGGCCAGAACACCGCACTCTAGTTCATCCACTTGTTATGAGGTAATTATTGATTTGGACGATTGATCCGTTTTGGGGCTGATGCAATTAAATAAATTCGGCAGAAACTGCACAGCAACGATCAAAAACGTCAAAAACCCAACGGTCTGCAAATCAAAAACCACTCGTTCCAAAAATACCATTTGTTCCAACGCACCTTTGGAAGGACGCGGACAAATTAACATGCTGAACGCGATCATTGAGACCATCAATAATGCCGTCGGCTTCCGATGCCGAGAAACCAAAACTGCAAACATGGCAGCGCCAGCAGCGGGAAGGATCGAGACAATTAAGAATACTATTTCGTTCAATGATCATCTCAATTTGAAAATACAACTACATCACGTTCCAAATCACTAGGCTACAACAAAGCTTGTCCATTTGAATACCCCCCGCTTCGCGGCACCGTCGCATTGAATTGTTATCCTGCGGACATTCCCATTGCGTTGACGAGCATTGTTTATATAAATCGGATTGCGATTACCATTGCGGCTCCAATCAATCATCCTGTTCACAACTGTTATTTGCCGAACTCAACCATCGATTTGTCCATTCCTGTGATTGCCACGGACGTCTAACAACCAACAAGACGCCAAGAATCGGTGCCAATATCGTGTTGATTGGCATCAACGCAGCGATGTGCCATCGGTTAATGCTGTGGATCGGATTAGTAAACATCGAATATAGAAATGCAACAACTATGCAACATGCAACGTAAAAATAATTCAAAGTATCCGAGCTGTATGCGTAAAGAACACTGAAAAGCAAAGCCACACTTAAGACTGCACCAATCAAAAGCAAATGTAAATTCGGTATCGTTCTCATCAAGTTTCTAACAGGATAACGTCAGGGATAACCGAGCCGGAACCAGCAATCTAAACTTCAAAAAGCACGCGCGAGTCCGGCTTCGCGTGCATCACATTGTTACCCCGCGTTTCCGAGCGGGTTTGTTGCAGATTTTTTGTGGAACGTCGCAGTATCACCAGACATCCTGCAAAACCACGTTGTACCAGAATAAACGTTTGTTGCCGGAATTTCAAATTCAGCCTCAACCGCTGCGTTGGACAAATTTCGGTACAGCCGTCGCAGTGGGCGAAAAAGCGGGTGTCCGTCAATCGTATCGCGTATGACTTGAGCAATATAATCGACGGATTC
>JAALLA010000064.1 GCA_011087765.1 Pirellulaceae bacterium | reverse complement strand
AGATAGAATATGTCTTCCGTGTCGGCACCGTCACGTGTCTTTGCAATGTCAAAATTATGAGTCACATGGTATTCAGAATCGATTTCCTCGATTTCCCAGGGGTTCTCCGCCCCATTTACCATCTTGTAAACCAACAATCGCACACCCGCACCGCTGCCCTTTTTATTTCCACGGCCATGAAGTGGCGCTACAACCAAACCAAATTTCTGATTGGATAACCTCACCCACCGCATTCGGTGAACAACTGGTTCATGGTGAAGGCGTATTGGCGTCCAGCGTTCTTTGCGATCTGGCCCCGGAAGAAGGTAAAACACCGCGCCCGAATCTTCAGTGTCCCCCGGGTTCCATTGGCCGCCAACTGCAATCTCGACCTTTCCGTCGCCATCAATATCTCGCGCTGCGATGCAAACGTTATCTCGTTCCGTCAGATTCTCGGCAATCACAAATCGCTTCCAGTCTGGATTGCGATACCATACAAACTGCTTTTTATCAGCCAGTAAAATATCCGGCCGACCGTCTCCGTCGACATCGCCAATCGCTGTGCCGTAACCGATGATGACTTGAGAGTCGATTGTCTCCGGTTGAAAATCGACTGGTTGCTTTAGAACTGGTTGCTTTTGCTGAGCGACGACCTTCGATTCAAACCATCCAAAGCCGGCAAGTAAACAGATCAACAATATTTTGGCAGCACTCATTAACTAACCTAAAGTTTTAAGGAATTGCAAAATGAAAGATGAGCGTTCCTAACCGGAGTCGATCCCAATGATTTGCTCAACTACTTAGTTTAACGACACTGGCGCCGGGAGCGAATTCCCTGTCTCCGAACTGGTTTGCTCGACTGCTGAAAACTCAACTATTTCCCGGATGGCTAGATAAGCGGGTAATCTCCGGCAATCGCTGAGCGGTTCAATTCTGCATGAGAACGGATACCAAGGCCTAGTCAGCTCAAAAAACTGTTGATATATCGGCTAAAAGCCGAGTTTACGGACGAAATGAAATTCTCTAATATTCCAACCCCTTCATGGAATGACACTTACCTCGCGCTCCCATCCTAACTACGTCATCAAGAAATTAAGGCAGATTCGATGGCAACTCAAATCTCTCCAACAAGTGCGCCCCGGGATTGGTCTACCCTGATTGGCCGCTGCTATATGAACCCTCTATTGGATTATTCACTGATTGGCGCAGCGATCAGTATTCCATTCGTGATTTGGGTGCTGATTCAGCCGTCGATTACTCCTCAAGAATTCAGAACAAAAGTCATTGTCTTTCTGTTCTTTAATTATGCACACTTTGCGGCATCAACCGTTCGCCTGTATACCAAACCCGGAGAAATCCCGTCCCGAACATGGGCGACAATTTGGCTCCCACTAATTGCCATCGGCATCACCACTCTCTGCGTGGCGTATCCAAAAATTCTTGGCGACCAACTCTGGGCACTGTACATCACTTGGTCACCGTACCACTACGCTGCTCAAGCGTATGGACTGGCGCTCATGTACTGTTATCGCACAGGAGTATTTTTAGACAAATCAGAAAAACGCATGTTCTGGATGATCTGCATGCTCCCATTTATTCGAGCTGTCCTGCAGGCTAAAGAAGGCGGGATCAACTGGTTTGTCGATCTCGCTGTGTACCCCGTCCTCAATGACTACATCGAAATTGCTGCCATTGTTTTGGCGGTTCTAATTTTTACGCTTCCCGTTATTTGCTTCTTTCGCTTTCAAGATAAAGGAAAAACGCTTCCTTTGATTTGCTGGCTCCTTCTGGCGATGAATGGCCTTTGGTGGGTCACGCTATCCTACGAAGATGCTTGGTTTTGGGCCTCGATTTTCCATTCGCTTCAATATATTGTGATCGTTGTGATCGTCCACACCAATGACATGATGAAGCGGCCTCAAAACGACAAGGGAAAACTATTTCATGTGATGTCGTTCTATGCCATGAGTATGCTCCTTGGCATGTTCCTCTTTATTGGCTGGCCGTGGATTTATTATGCATGTGGTTTTAGTTTAGAATCCGCGATTCTAATGACCGCTGCCACCATTAACATTCACCACTTTATGGTAGATGGCTACATTTGGCGGTCGAAGAAAAAGAAAAAACCGATTGCGGTAACAAGCCCTCATGCCGGCTAGATCTAACGAGGCGTTCTAAAGACGACCTTCGCTTAACGAATCTTAATTGAGAATAGATTGGCATCTTGCATTACAAATCGAAATCGAACAGGCCGCTCGGTCAACTGACTTAGGTCTGTCTTTCCTTGCCAGGACGCAACTTCTAAGAGGCTGTCACCAATCAAAACATCTGATTCCGCAAGTGTGAAACCCGGGATTGGGTTGCCAAGCTGATCTTGAATTTCAACTCGAACCGATCCAGCGGCACTGGTCGACATATTTAATGTCAATTCACGGTTCGCTTTAATTTCTAGTTTAGGCAACGCAGCAACCGAACCACCCACCTTGTTCACCAATTGCCCCCCAAGATTCGACTCCATCGTCAATAACAAATCGTCCGGGCACAAGCCATCGCCAAACGCGAACTCGGCTCCACAATTGGCAAGGCGGGCAATTTGCGGATGCGAAAGCGCTCGCTGCGTCACTAAAATATCATCTGCAATTCCTAAAAACGGCTCATTGTCTCGGTTCGTTGGTGGATAGTCTTCACCGAATAACAAATCTCCGAGTGCCATCTCAACACTCCCTCGACCTGCTGATCCGCCCTGCCCTACTAGCTTTCCGTCAAAGTAAATTTTCACAAGCCCATCAAGCCACGTGACCGCGACGTGATGCCTCTTACTGTCTCCCGACTCTAGGCTCCAGACACCGGTTTTAGCAATGGAGGCACCGCAGCTGACTCCACCGCAAAAAAATCGGATTGAACCTTGTTCATCCGAATCTCCTCCAGAATTAATATCAAAAATCAACTCATCATTTTGTGGAGGCCCACCATCGTAAGACGAGAACAGACGCCGATGCCCTGCTGGAACATTTTTTAGGTGAACTGCAAGTGTAAAAGCGTTTCCCAATGATTTTGTTTCCGGCAACCTAACAGATGCGGGGCTACGGAACTGAATTGCCTGTTTTCCAAACATCAATTTTCCACTCGCTATTTTCATGACCGGCCGCGATAGTTCCGCAAATTTACTTCTGTGGTCCTGCAGTTCTTTATCCGTCAATTTTGGAAACGTTAGGGGGCGAGTTGTAAATTCGCCTCCACGATATTCGGAGGCCAGCGAAGCAAAACCATCGGTCCTCAATTTATATCTCTGAAGATAGGCGCTTGGCTGACCGTAATTTTTTTGAATATAAATTGACATCTCGCTATTCCCAGTCGGTACGATACCGAGCGCTGAATAATTCGTTCGCGACACCCAGTTTTCCAAACCAATTCCAGGTCTTACGAATGACTCCAGAAAAGTACGCTGGTAGTGGTTGCCACCGCGCGAGGTTAAAAAAACAGTATCGGAAATATCGCCAAAATACTTGGCATTCACGCCTACCCGCTTAGCCTCTGCAGGATTAAGCACTTGTCGCCCCGGCATGAATCTCGCGGCAAGTCCAACGTAATGATGGGGCGCCCGAAAATAGGGATGCGTTTGATTTGTATAAAGATGCTCCATCGGCGTTTCGCCAAATTCCATCACCAGAGGAGTCGACCAATGAATAAAATCATCTGACGTTGTTCGACTAATCGTCCGGAAACCTCCATAATTCGTTTTCGTCCAGGTTCGGAAATAACAAACGTATTGGCTTTCAGCTTCTGACCAAAATGAAACATTTTGAGAATCAAATATCCCTTCGGTAAAAACGGGTTCCTCTCTTAATCGACTCCAATGAATTCCATCGGGTGATACAAATGCAATTAAGCCATCCGCACTTCCGCCAAGTGCCTTGTAACGAGACTCGGGTTCGACGGCGGGATTTTTATCAAAAAAGGGACTGAAATTATGGGAAGCCGGCGTCTCTCCCTGAAGCACAATATTATTTGCCTTGCTTCCAGAATGTTCGAACAAACCTAGCTCGGGCTTGATCCAGTCAATCCCATTCTCACTTTCGGCATAACAGGTAACTTCCTGATCGCTGCAATCGCCACCTGCGTTGGGTAACCCCCGATAGTACATTCGATATTTTTGATCATCCTTGAAAACGGTAACATAACCACAAAACGGTCCCTCCCATGGACGATCGAAGGCCAATACAGATTTGGTCGACTGCGGATGGTGTAATTCAAAACGAACATCTTGTTTGTTTTCAATCAAGTAATCGTCAACAAATAATTCGCGGCGAGTCCCGATACGCACCGGCAATTTCTTTTTCAAATTCTTGTCCGGGGCATTTTCTGAAATTTTTACTTTCGCCAGATATATACTCGTCTTGCCTTCATGCGATGCGTAATAGCTGATCCACAGAAAACCATCGTGCCAGACCATTCCCGGATAACTCGTATCTCCACCCGAGGGAAGCTTGAGTAGCGACCGCATCGAACCTTGTTCGACATCCAAGTGCAGTAGTTCCGTTCGCACCGGAGCATCGTAAAGCCGCCCCACAGCCAGCCACTGCCCGTTGGGAGTCGCGATGAAATTCGGGCCGCCGAGACGTTGCCCAAGATCCTGCCATTGCCACTCTTGATAAGGAGGTTTCGCAACCCCCAGCATCGCCGTTGTTTTTGTCTTCCCATCCCGACGGTGAAGACAGTAGGCCGTCCCCTCGCCGTCAAATCGTATTCGGGCTTCGGTCGGCCATTCTCCATCATTCAGCAAATCGTCAACGACCGTCTCGTAGGTTCGACCGTCACGGGTCTTTAACAACGAACTTGCATTCGCACGGTCGGGGGCACCATAGGCAACGCCAAATGAATCCTCGCCATAACGCGTTGTCCGCCATAACCAACGCCCCGGCTCAATCACAATTTCCGGATCGGAAAACTTAACCCCATCCTCACTAAAACAAACAAACGTCCCGGTACTCTTGCCGGGAATTTGAGCGCCTCCCAAAACCATCAATCTTCCGTCGGGCATTTCCGTTAAGGCGGCATCGCGGAGATCAAATTTAGCATCCTCGATCAGACCGGCCGAATTCCAGTTTTTCCCATCAACTGAGGAAAGCACCCGCAATTTTCCCAAATCACCAGCGTGTCCCTTCCCCTCTCGAAAAGCACAATAAAATTTCCCTTCCCAGTGAATGAGATCAGTAAAGGCGTTGTGCGGTGCCTGGTCCCAAATCCTGGCCAACGAGATCAACTCCGCACTCACCCGAGTTTCCAACTCGGTCGTCTGTGCGGTTCCTGCAACCACGAAACCTTGTAATAAAATTCCAATCACCGCGACGCGATAAAACGACTTTACTCCGACCATTTTGTTCACCCATGTCGAGAATACGCAACTGATTAAAAACCACGAATTCATTCGATGACTGAACCCCGATTTATTGGACCTATTCTAAGCCAACCCAAACGGCATTACGAACTGAAAAAGTGACCTATTCCTTAGCAGAACCTGTCTCTGGCTACTCTCCAAATCCAATTGCTGCAGTTTTCGTTAAAACGATTGAATTCGCATTGGCCTGAGATAGCTGATCGTTCGTGAACACAGCGTATTCAATTCGCCAAAAACCGGGGAATAGGATTCGCTCTCAACACGCACCCCTAATTTCAGAAAATCTAAAGTTGAGAATGGCCTACCATTCAGCAATCTGAGTTCTCCTGGAAGGTCCGAACGGGCGACACACCCGTTGAATCGACTGTTTATTTTGGGCCTCCCAATTGGCAGAGTTATCCAATCCCTTCGGAAACTTCGTAAAATTAGAGATGAATCCTAATTTGCCTTGAAAAATACAATGTCGATTTAATTCATCCTGGTCTAAACTGAAACGTAGTTTTAAATCGGAGTATTCAACTCCTCATACAATCAGAAGATTCGATTTGTCAATTTTTGACCAACCCGTAAAATTAACTCCCGAATGCCCCCATCCATTCGCCTCGTGAAAACATCCCCGAGGCTTACCTTGGTGCACAACCCACTAGAGCTTTTAAAGATTGAAGATAGTTCACGAACTAGGTAATTTATGCACACCTGTCCTGCAAATTTAAGAAGTGTTCTTTCACGATCTTCGGTTCGATCGAGCGATACCGCCAGCAAAGATGACCGGTGGACAGAAGGAAGTCGTCGGGCATCCAGCACTTTGGTACATGCGTTACTAATAGTTCTCTTTTTTGCGGGCCATTCTTGTGGCCAATCGGTAACCGAACCACTACCGGACAACGCTCAACTTCCGGATGACGCAATCTGGCAGTTTGGCGAAAACGAATCTTCCTACAATGGCCTTTATAAACTGGCCTATTCCGCCGACGGCGAATATTTGGCCGCCCGAAACAGCGACAACATTGTCACAGTCTACGACACAAAAACACATCAACCTCTTCAGACATTCGCGGGCCACGACCAACCGATTCAATGCGTCGATTTTTCCAAAGATGGAACATACGTTCTGACGGGCGCCAATGGTCAGCGCGACGATCGAAAAACCGAACACACAAAAATCTGGAACGTTCAAACCGGCGAATTAAAACTCGATCTAAACATCCAAGCTTATGCCGCTTTCTTCTCCTCCGATGGAGAGAACGTTTTGATTATGGATGAAAAAGCTGTAAACACCGTGCGGATTTCCGACGGGAAACTGTTGGTCAAGAAAATCTGGAAACAGTCAAACGAACGACCGCTAACAATGTCGCGCGATGGAAATCGGGTTGCATTTTATCGGAGTCCGGTAGCCGGCAGAGTCTACAACCTCTCCATCTATGATCTAACTAAGAAATCGACAACTATTCTGCAGGGCAACCTGAACCGGCCCAAATATGCCACGTTTTCAGACGACAACTTGCATCTGGCGGCAATTTTCAATCAAGACGACAGTGCTTACCTCTGGGACCTGCGAACCCGAACACAATTCGTTTTGTCTGGACACTCCGAGAGAACTGCAGCGATTGCCTTCTCTAGCGACAGCCGTTTTCTTGCGACCACCAGTCTTGACGACTCAGCGATCCTTTGGGATCTGCTGACTCGCCAAAAAATCACCGCACTGGACGCTCACGAGGATAATGTCAACTCCGTTACCTTTGCACCGCTCGACGCAAAACTAGTCACAGGCTCGTCCGGTCAAAAAGATAATCGCGGAATTATTTGGAACCTCAATTCACTATTGTTCTCAGATAAGAAACTCCAACCACCGCAACCGGCGGACGCCAACGCGTTTAAACACATTTGGATCCGCATGAGTGCTCGACCGCCACAGCATGCCCTGATTACCACTCGCAAGCTCGCTCTCGGCGGTGTCGATTTCATCGGTTTCCTCGAAGAAAAAATTGGCGTCTCCACGGCTGGAGTCGATGAAGATGAAATCGTCAAGTTGATCGGGATGCTCAATAGCGATCAGTACTCCGAACGAGAGCGAGCTAGTATTGCGTTGAAAAAATTTGGCCCGCACGCCATCTCGCTGGCCAATCAAGCGCTCAAAAATGCGGAAACCGCTGAAATCCGCTATCGAATAACCAAGCTATTAAGCCAACCCGTCATGCGGCCACCAATCGACCCGCAAGAACTATGCCGACTTCACCGGAGTATCATGGCGCTCGAAATGATGGCCTCTGGGGATGCCGTAGCCGTCTCAGAACAAGCGGCAAGTGAAGTTGTGAAACGTGCGATCTTCGCGCTTCAATCTCTTGCACTGGGCCATGAAAACATCGACGTCGCCAACGACGCACAGGCAGCCCTCGATCGCATCGCAGCAAAAAAGAAACGATCCCTGTAACTGCTCTGGTGGTTCAAGATGGTTCAAGCCAGATCATGCCGTCGTGCCAATCAAACCTTCAAAAAGATTCTCTTGCGGTACATCAGATACAACAAAAACCATTTCAATGAGAAAACACCCAAAACAACAATCAACTCACGAAAGCGTGGAATGAGTGACAGAGGTCCGGCAAAAATTTGGTTCACCGTATAATAAAAATCAATGAACTGTGGTGCCATATAAATAAAGATTGAGTTAGCACCAATAACGATGAAAAACGTCGCTCCCCAACGAAATTTCCAAACATCAATCACCAAGTAGAACAATGCTAACAACTCCAAGCTCCAACCTGCACAGTAAAGTACAAATGAGCTGGACCAAAGGTTTTTGTTAATCGGAAATTGGAATACCGACTCCTGGTCCCAAGCCCAACCAAGTCCCAAACAAATCAACCCGCCAAGAAACATTCGCAACGTTTTTTCAATCCCGCTTCGATCCGAGCGCATCAGCATTTGACCTGTGATTGCACCCAGGAGGGCGGTAGCGATTGCCGGTATTACACCTCCTAATCCCTCGGGGTCTCGATCGCCCTGATAAAGCGCCCCCGGGACCGTCAGTCGATCAAGATAATCCGTCAAAGTATGCCCAGGGGAAAAGTCACCAGCACCAAATCCCGGAACTGGAATAAAACGAAGGGCAACCCAGTAGCCGACCAGCAATCCGACAACCCAAAACAAGCGGCCTCGCAGATCGGTATGCATTACGATCAGCGCTGCGAATAAATAAGCCAATCCAATCCGCCCGAGAACACTCGCGTAGCGATGGTTTTGCCAACCGTCCGGCGTCGTCCAATCCGTGGGAAGACCGTTGTGAACAATCCCTAAACCAACCAACAATACACCGCGCAAGATGATGTGGCGGTAGATCTTTCGGTCGCTATCACCGCGACGGCGGCGGTGTTGAATCGATAACGGTGTAGCAACGCCGGCAATAAACAAAAACAATGGAAATATTAAATCCCAGGGTTCAAACCCGTGCCACTCAGGATGCTTCATTCTGGCCAGCGTCCAGTCAATCCAACTTGCAGACGTTAAAACCGAAATTGCAACCAGAATCTGTTTTCCACCGATGATCCAGAACATATCGAAACCGCGAAGCACATCGAGGCTTACCAAACGTTCGGGACGGTTTACGAGAAGATGACTTTCCGGATCACTCGACATCCGTTACTCCTTGATTGCAAGTACAACAACTAAACTTAAAGCTAGGACGTTGTTAATTGACTAATGGTGCCACTACTGTCTGCAAAACTATCCAACCCAACCCCCAATAAATTCGCTTGAGTAAGCCAGAGGTTAGCCAGAGGAGTTCCTTCCGGCATGTTAATGTGCTGACCTGTTTTTATGTGACTTCCACCGCCCGCCATGATAATTGGCAAATCGTTGTACTGATGCGTGGAACCATCTCCTAAGCCAGAACCATAAGTAAAGATCGTGTTATCTAAGAGAGTCGTGCCGTTCCCTTCCTCTATTTGATCCATCTTCTTAAGTAGGTATGCGTATTGTTCCATATGGAAATGATCCACTTTTAAAAGATCGTCGATCATCTTGGTTTGATTATGTGACATCTGATGGTGACTGCGCGGCTTATCGAAAAGACCATCAAATTGATAAGGCGTATCCCATCGCTCCGGCCCTACCATGAACGTTGCCACATTGGTTAACCCGGATTGCAAGGCAACCACCATCAGGTCGCCCATTAAACGGATATAGTCACCGCGTGGGAGATAAGCTTCGGAAGGCTCTTCGAATTTGACCTTTGACAATTCAATCTTCATTGCCTCGAGCCGATTCATTTGTCTTTCGATAGAACGTATGGAATCAAAATACTCCGCGAATTTTTGCCGATCGTTATACCCCAATTCGCGTTTCATCGAATTTGCATCTTCGAGCACGAGATCCGTAATGTCTCGATAGCGATCAATTTCTTGCGTCGAAAAAAGTCGCTTGTACATTTTTCGCGGGTCACGAATCGACGGTGCTAAATGACCCGTTCCGTACCAAGAGATATTATCAAAATAAATCGACTCTTTATTATCCCGGTGGCTGTTGCAACTAAACTCAAGGGTCGAAAATGGTGTTTTTGAGCCGATGTGGTCGGCCACCAAATGGTCTAAAGTTCGATCAAGCGGCCACGCCGTCCCTTGGATAGTGTAAGGCCGGGCGCTGCTTAGATAACAAGAAGCGCACTGTGCGTGAACATCAGTTCCTTGCTGGAAAGTACGATCCATTCCAGTAATTAGATTTAATTTACCTTTGATTTCATCAAGTGGCTGCATCGTTGGCGTCAATTGATCGAGCTGAGAAACGCTCAAATTCGGATTCTGATTCCCAAGAGACTTCATCACGTTCCCAAGGTTTCCCTTTGGAATCACATGCTCCGCTTCGCCTGGAAAAAACCCGCGGCGAACAACACCAATGGGAACATAAAAATGCGCCATCCGGAATGGCGATGATGGAACGGCAGCCTGACCTGCCGCCAAACTTTCTAACCAAGGCAAAGAAAGGAATGCGCCGCTGATTCCTCGTAAGAAATTTCTTCGGTTAGTCATGTTCATTGTCCTGTATCGCACGGTTGGCGATGAAGTGTAATACAAATTCGTAACTGCCTACTTCGGCGTCGTTTTATTCTGAAAAGGTGTACTTAAAATCACATTTTTGATTAACGTCTGAAGCTTATAATCGTCTTCGGCCGTCGCCTCCACGATCTGATCCAACGCAAGCTGATCAGCAGCACTGGTTTCCCGAGCCAACGCGAAAGACAATAAGTGCTCGGCAAATCCACGGGCGAACCGATCTTTTTCCATCAATATCGCATCTTTGAATTCAATAACGTCGTTAAACTTGTGCTTGCGAAACAAAACACCTGCGGAATCGATTTCCCGACCGTTGGCATAGCCCTCCCGCCAGGCACCAATCGGATTATAGTTTTCAAGTGCAAAGCCAAGCGGATCAATTTGCTCATGACAGCCCTTGCAATCCGCCCGCTCTCGATGCAAGCCTAGACGTTCGCGCAGGGTAAGGCCAGACTCTTCTCCACCAGGTTTTTCTACCAGCGGCGGCACATCTGCTGGCGGTGGTTCCGGTGGATTATTAAAAATAACTCCAGCCACCCATGCGCCGCGCGTAATAGGCTGAGTTCGATCCTGTCCCGAAGTCATTGTCATTACCGCCGCATTAGTTATGACGCCGCCGGTACGACGATCGGTGACTGGAACGCGATTGAACGTCAATACTCCGACAGCCCCTCCTGCCTTTTTACCTTTCAAGGGATTGTCTCCAAATCCCCGATAGGTGTTTTGAAGCCGACCTGATCGATAAGTAAAATCCGAATCAATTAGTTGCGTAATCGGTAAATTTTCGATCAGCACGGTCTCAAACAAAAGCAATGGCTCAAGCAACATATGCATGCTGTCTCGATATTTCGAAAAGTAAAACTCCGGAAATAATTCCTGATTGGGAACCGATGAGACAATCCGTTCTAACTGCAACCATTGCGAAGGAAAACTATCACAAAATCGTTTGATTTTTTTGTCTTTGATCATTCTTTCATATTGCCCGATCAATTCTTCGGGAGCACTTAACTTCCCTTGAACCGCTAGATCTAACAAAGCTTGATCGGGAATACTTCCCCACAGAAAAAATGACATTCTTGAAGCCAGTTCGAATTCATCGACGGAGCTCGACGTTTCCGGTTGGCTCACCGACTTTGTTTGACTCCCTTTATCGTAAAGGTAAAAGAACCGCGGCGATGAAATTACCGCTGCCGTCAGTGATTTCATGACATCGGTGTATTCGGCACCCTGATCGATTTGAGCATGTGCAAACTTGAGATAACGCCCGAGAACCTCCGAAGTAACCGGCGATCGGAATGCCCGGGTTAGAAACGGTTTCAATCGCTCGCCAACCGACGACTTCCACAAGTCTTTTGTTTGAGGCGGTTCAAAAAAGGTGTTCCAAATACCAACATTTCGCTTTACAAAATCCGGACTCTGTGTGATTGATTGCCCGAGCTTTAAAAATGACTCCATCAACAACGGGGACATCGATAAATGATCACCTCGATTATCAAACCCATTTTCTGCTCTGAGATCTTGAGGAAAGGCTGCAACCCCACCGAGGCGTCGCTCGATCATCTGTGACTTTCCAAGCGGTCGATTGCCAACCGTGACAACATCAGGCATTTTGCCCGTCGCAGGCTTAAAATATTGTTTATGTTCCCGCATCATTCGTTCTGGCAACGTAAATACAATGCACTTCAAATCAAGCAAGTCGATGACGGCGTTGTTATATTGAAATCGATTCATCCGCCGGATCGGAGCCTGACCAAAAGTCGTTAGTTTTTGCACCTCGACTTTTAATATTTTCTTTAACTCGACAATAAGACGCTGTCGCTCTTGAGGCTTGAGATCCGGCTCACCTTCTGGCGGCATCTCTCCCAAATCGAGCACCTCGATGAGACTGCTCAGCAACTCAACGTCATTACCGAATTGGTCACCTTCTAAACCTAGTAAATTAATGTCTCCCTCTTCGACACCATCGGCACCATGGCATTTTCCACAATGAGTTTGGAAGGTTGGCTTAAAAACTGATTTATAGAGACCTTCGGGATCGCTGGTCGATTTATCTTGAGCTACTGCAAACGCTGGGAAACAAATTAAGACTCCTGCGCAACTAAGCCACATCAAGCATGCCGGTGCTCTCCAGCGCGGGCAAGTCTGGACCAAAACGCGTCTCAATATATTAAAATCAATCTTCACCAATTGCATTCGCTATCTATTCCCCGTGCGCAAAATTTAGACTAGTAAGACCAATTAGATAAATTCCTGTCTGTCTAGCCAATTAATCTATTGCCTGCATTTGCGACTTTCAACATTTTTCCGGAATCGTCGCGCGTAATCCACAATCTATCGCAGAAATTGTTCCATACGGCAATCGTGGGTTAATCCAACCACAAGATTCCTACTGAGTCCTATCAAATCCAAATAGCCAGACAAGGAAAAACAAATAGCGGCTAGATTAAATAGACATCTCGGAGCAGAAACGACCAACGTGCTGATGACAGCTAAAAATTGGTCAAGGCATTGGTCAAGGCCATACGGATTGCGGAATATCAAATATTCCGACAATCTCGTCAATCACACCAGATACAGACGATTCAAGTCCAACGCCCGGACTGCAAATTGCAAGAACCGTAGCCACAAATAAAAGAACCACCAGGACGGTGATCTCACCGGAAGTAGTGCCATTTCGTGTAACACTAGCCTTACGGGAATAAGAATAAAAATGCATGGCCGTTTTCTCCCAAATCTTTAAATGACTTGAAGCAAACCCAGACTTTCAAGAGTAGCAACTGCGAGCCTTACTAAAGGAAAAAAACAACAATTGAGGATCGATAAACAAAAATAAAACGTAACGATCCGATTGACCGTAACATCCGAATTTTCCAATGAAAGTCTCGGAGGAACTTCGGGGCATTTGTTGTATTTTTAAAACATGCCCCGCGATGTTCAGTTTTCTCGACCAACATTAAAATCCGCCTAGTCGACGGTGTCCTGACCGAAGGCCGCTGGCCACCGACAATTGAAAGCAGTGCAACTCGAGATAAACATCGAAAGTTCAGTTTCGATCCGAATCGAATCTTGGATGCTCATTTAAATCACGCAAGCTAATCGGATTGACTTTCAAAATCACAATCCACCAAGCAGCATTCAACTTGTAAACTTGGCTATTGGCTAATCTAGTTTCTTCGACCCAAAACCAAACAACTCACTCGGGTACATATTTTCGATTCTCTAATTTGAAAAACTACACAACCACTTCCTGCGCCACATTCTAAAAATCTCGACCGACTCGCACAGAACAAATTCAAGACAACGCGATCGCGTTGCCCCTTGGATTTATTTTCTTTATAAAGGTATCTTTCCTCTCAACCCGTCGATGAATTCCAATGCCTGATTATCGCGAAATATACAATCACGTTGTATCAACAGATGCGAGATACAACTTGGCCGAAAACTCTCCAGGTTTTCGCGCGGTCGTACAAGCGACGGCTCAGTTGGAAATGCTATCCGGGCGGTCTTTAGATATTGGATGTGGTGTTGGCTTCGTTCTCAATTATCTCGCTGGACCAAACTTTGACCTCAATGTGTTCGGCGTGGATATCAGCGACATAGCCATTCAGCAAGCACAAACGCGAATGCAACACATCCCCGGCGGCCCCAAGCAGGTCTGTGTTCTCGACTCCCAAAAACTACCTTTTGAAGATCACTTTTTTTCACTGATCACATGCTTTGATGTACTTGAGCATCTCGACGAACAGGACATCGACACCACGATCAGTGAAATTTTACGTGCGCTCCGACCGGGAGGTGTCTTCCTGGGTTCAGTTTCCTGTCGAAAATCAGGAGTTGACGACCTGCATGGAGACAACCTGCATCGAACAGTCAAATCACCTGACTGGTGGATTAATAAGTTTGGACCTGACAATGCACAGTACGATGGCAAACGGCAACAGTTGACCTTATGGAAACATCTCCCGTTACTTACGCAACCAACTTGGACAAATAACAATGTCGCGAGTCAGTCTTCGGAAATTCAACTACCGAGCCCAAGCTCGGCAGCACTGTACCAAAAAATCTACGATGAAAATCCATGGTATGGCGATGCCAACCAAGATCGATGTCCTGGCGTGAGATTGCTTCCTCAATATCAAGATTGGCTACGTGGGCCAGTAATGGATCTGGGGTGTGGCCGGGGACAAACCGTAACCGCCATTCGCCAACTTGGCCTGCAAGCCAGTGGAGTTGACCAAATTGAAAGCAATCCCGAGATGCAGGTTGGTGATATCACGCAACCGATTGAAAATATCGAGATGTTTGCCAGCATCGTTTGCATAGACTGCATCGAACACTTATATGACGATCAGGTTGCCGGCCTTTTTGAGAATTTTAAAAAAGTAGATCGTCAAGCTTTTTCAATCCACAACGGCGAATCCACTGGCACGGGGCAAGAACTGCACGTCAACCGAAAAACTTTTGACGATTGGCATACGTTGATTTCGGAACACTTCGAGATCGTGAAAACCATCCCCATCACCAGCGAGCAGATGCTCTATCTGACACAAACAATCAACCCCCGTGCCAACACCGGTTGAACAACTTTCAGAATCGGAACGCCGTCATGATCTCGCTGCGCCACGAATTATATTTCATCGCGATTACTTGCTTGTATTTGATGACAAGTTTGTGCTCTTATCAATCTCTGACAGCTCAAACTAAACCCATCGTTGAACGACAACCGCGCGTCAAAGTCCTGCCAGAGATGACAGATGGGATCATTTCCGAAGGCTCAATCATTTTTAATTACGTTGATCAAAAACGCCGTCGGCGGCTTTCTTTAGATGTTTATCGACCCAAAAATCCAGTTGGTCAGTCACCGGCAATCGTAATGTATTTTGGTGGAGGATGGCAAAACGGTAGACCCGCTCTTTTTGCTCCACTCGCTCAGGCGTTAGCTCAAAAGGGATACGTTTGCATCGTTCCCGAGTATCGCCTATCTGGCGAAGCTCCTTTTCCTGCTGCGGTACATGATGCAAAAGCTGCCATTCGGTGGACGCGCAAGCATGCTAAGAGATTTAAAATTGACACCCAAAAAATAGCCAGCCTCGGCGGTTCAGCGGGGGGACATCTGGCTGGATTCGTTGCGACAACGACAGGAAGTGGGAAATTCGAAGGAACGGGAGAGCATCAGGAAGTTTCATCGGATGTTCAGGCAGCGATCGTGATGTGTGGACCGATGGACTTGCTTGACCCCGAATCTGTCAAACGAGTTAATGCGGCGGCCGAGTCCCACGTCGGTCACGCCATGATTGACTTTCTACAGGGAGAAACTCCAAATTCAAACCGTGACCTATACCAAACAGCCTCGCCGGTATTCCATGCCGGTAAACAAACTCCCCCGATCCTCTTCATTGACGGTGAAAAAGATAACCCAGGCAGTCGTTCAAAAAAACTACGTGAGGTTCTCAATCGTCATCGGATTCCCAACCGACTGATTGTCCTTCCCAAAGCACCACATCCTTTTTGGGTCTACCAACAATGGTTCCAACCCACCGTCGATGCCGTTGATATGTTTCTCAAAGAGCAGTGGGAAGATAAGTGACGGTCAAGCGGAATTAAAATCCAGCGAGAATTCGGAGCCCACAACTCGGAATTCTGTGAACTACCAAGCGGTTCAGAATTTCGTCGAAAGGCTCAGCGTCAATGCGTCGCCCAGCGATTCCTGACGAGTCTCCTGCTCAAATTCGAGCTCACGCGAAAAGACGTAACCCAACTCGAGTTGCATCGTCTTGCCCCGCACAAACGGTTTCCCTGAAAAACCAGCAGGTCGCGATTCGAGGCCAAGAACTACCCTTAAATCACTATACGTTAATTGATCGTCGATCGTATTAAACTGCTGGTAGCCCCACGTTGAACCGTTCGTGCCTCCACCGAGGTAAAGCCACTGTTGGCGTTGACCATCGTCGAACAATAACCGGTTGATTCTGGGTTGTGGATAGACCAAGTCGACTCTAACTGATGAATTGGGTTGCCAAACAGCACCAATGACCGGGATAACAGGCAGATCTTGCCGGCCCATGGCGATAGCGCCAAAAGTCCAGCTGACATTCTCAGTTTTGGAGTAGGTCGCGAACACCCCACCCCGAAATCTCCAAGCATCGCTGGAACGGTTTTCATTGTCCGTTGCCAACTCGATACCTAAAATTGAGCGCACATTCCATCGATCATTCAATTTACGGACAGAAGCAACTCCTAGCGAATACTCAAACAAGTCTTCCGAAATTCCATAAGATTCAGGAGTCTGAAGTGACGTATAATTCACACCGACTTTGACGATTGGTGGTGGCGTTCGAATGAACAACAGTGGTAGGGAAACACTGAGATCAACACTTGCCATGCCGGTCTCCGAATCAGAAATCCACTCGGCTTTCATTCCAACGGGAGGCCTGCGAGAAGGACTCTTAACTGGCTCAGCGAGTCCATCTACATACACGGCATCTGAGCTCAGATTCCTGCCGCTTCGCGCCGGCGAGAACACTTCTCCACCAACAACTTGCTGGCCGACCAGACGAGAGTCAGTTTCTAACTGAATACCTGAACTGACAGAAGCAAAAATCAAAGGTAGCCAAAGCGAAAAGAAAAGGGAGCCGCGCATCATCAGTGATTATCCGAGCGTTGAACGAGAGACGTTGCTTTGACCGATTTAAACCCTCCGGCTTAACAGCCAACAACAAATGCAAGCACTTTACAAAATTTGCAAGCGACTTGTGGATTTGCTTAATGAGATTTGCTTAATGTCAACGGCCCGATAGTAGAGAGTTTTTTACAATCTCGCTATGCAAATCTGCGGTAATCCAATCAATACTTAATTGATACAAAAGGATAAACAGCCTCTGCTCGCAACTATTTTCAAAACAGCAAATGGATACATGCCGTTTATTCGATATAAATGGTCACTACCGGCTAAAAATTTCTTTCCCTAACAGCCGTCTTACGAGGCGTTTGAGACTAACTCAGCAATTAGTTTAATTAAAAGAAAACCCAATAAATCCCCGTAAGCTCGCATCTAAAGGAGTTTATTGCCCGTGTTTTTTACCATCGTCGCAGGCAACAGGCGAAAGAATAGGAAATTTGATTTCCCTTTTGGCATAACCGATAATTCTAAGTGACTGAAGTTAGGTAAACTTTCTGATCGGTCGGGTCGAAAAATCACAAAAGAGCAGTTTCAGTTTCCTTGCGATCAGGGAATTTTTTAACTCCCAACACTACCAACCATCTAAATTCATCGATAAATGCACGGAACGATTTACTGCGTGACCCAAAAGTTTGTGGAAGCAAACTATGGGAACCAAACTTGGCTCGATCTGCTTGAACAAGCAGACTGCCCAGTCACGCGCTTTTCGCCGGTTCAGATATACCCGGATGAGTACATTGGCGCCATTGTTGGCGTGGCATGCAAAGCTCTAAGCGTGGAGCCCGCTGCTCTATTGCGAGAACTGGGAAAGTTCGCAGCCGGCGAACTCATTAATTTTGCCCAAAGCTTACTCCATCCATCGTGGAAAACATTCGAAGTCATCATGAATGTTGAGACTCTGATCCACACCACAATTAAGCATCAAAACTCAAAAGCTCAACCCGCAAACATTCAGTCCTTCCGCGTGGGCGAAAATGAAATCGAAGTCGTCTATACTTCCCGGCGGGGACTTTGTGCGCTCGCCCACGGCATTCTCGAAGGCATTGCAGAATACTACGATGAAGACATAACCGTCGATCAAGTTACCTGCACGACAGAAGGCAACACTTTTTGTACTTTTAGTGTTCAAAAAAATACTTCCGTCGAACCGGATGCGAACTTTTTCTTGGCACAATTACCCGAATCGCCTTCTGTTGATCTAGAGGATCGTTTAAATAGCGAAACCGTTGTTGCCGACCTTGACGCCATTAAATCCGCCACAGTCAATGACAACAATAATCGAAGCGATCTTGATTTTGAAGTTTCCAAAAACATTGACGACACGTATCTGCCTAAGAAGTTCGGCCGCTATGAAATCCTCTCTCTCCTCGGTACTGGGGGTATGGGGTCGGTCCTCAAAGCCCGAGATATTTATCTTCGCCGAACCGTCGCACTGAAAACGCTTAAATCTGAAACACTTAAGGAAGACCAGGTTCAGCATTTTCTTGAAGAAGCCCGTGCGATGGCAAGAATCTCCAGCCCTTACGTCGTGCAGATTTTTGATGTTGGTGAAACCGATGGGCGTCCATTTATCGTCATGGAGTATTTGACCGGTCGCACACTCCGGGCAAAAATCAAAGAAGGCCCCATCGATGTCTCGACCGTCGTTCGCTTGCTTACTCAAATTACAAAAGGACTCGACGCCGTCCACGTCGGCGGTTTAGTTCACCGCGATATCAAACCTGACAATATCATGCTCTTCCAAGACGAGCAAAACTGCCGGCTCCTTGATTTTGGACTCTCCCACGAGAAATATAAAAACAAGGAAAAGGCAAACTCGATCTCTGGAACGCTCGAGTACATGTCGCCTGAATGTCTAACAGGACTACCGGCAGACTATCGAAGCGATATTTTTTCCGTTGGCACGGTTGGTTACGAAATGCTCTTTGGAAGCCAGGTATTCCGCAGGTTTAACCACATCGACACCATCGAAGCCGTCAAAAAATTTGAACCGGAATTTGCGTCTGAGGAACGATACATCCCTGCTGATCTGCTCCAACTGCTGGAGTCCATGATGCAGAAAGATCGCGAGAAGCGCATGGCGAATTGCCAGGAAATTCTGGAGCGATTGAAGGCAATTGAAATCGAAAGTTGATTGCCAAGCTTTACCAAAGCTCATGATTGTAGGCATTTCCTGCATTTCTCTAACACCGTTGCCCCGACAAGCAATGCGGGAATATGCTTCGTTCCCAATGATGGCTCTCCCAGACGGATAACTCCCGATTGCCACCTTACCTGCCGCTTTCCAGCGGTCGATGACGCCTCGTATGGCACCTCTTTGAGACAATCGCTTACAGCCAACCACTCTTCGATTGTAAATATTCGAAACTCTGCGGTAACACCCGGCGCAAGACGTTTCTCTAAACTCAACGCTACATGCCCCATCGTCATCCGTGGATTCAATTCTACCATTGGTTTTATTTTTAAAACTCCAGTCGCATCCTCGAAAACAAAAGCATCGACTCCCAACTGTCCCGAAAATCCAACCGCACACAATGCTGGCTTTAAGCGTTCAGCCAACCACTGGCTCGTCTGTTGCAATCGAGCACACCGATTCTCAAGCAAGAATCGCTTCGTCTCAGCATCACAATTTGAAAATGGTGCGCCCAAAACGGTGCCGGCAAACCGGCGCCCCCGGCTAATCAAAGGTTGTGTCCAACCCTTGAAGTCCAAGTTTTTTTGCGGCAAGTCAAAATTCCACAAAAATGAAATGTCTGCTCGCCGTGATAACTCTGGCTCAAGAATGCCACGAGGCAGTGACCCCTCTTCCCGTGATCGAGCAAATTCGTTCTCTAACCACCTGAGGTCATGCTTACCCATTGGTAATTCACAGGCAACTCTACGCTGGCCACGCCCCGCCGCCCCAAGATCTGTCTTGTATATTGCATAAGCGTAGCCCTTTCGTTTGAATTCACGAAGCGCTGCTTCCACTTCAAGCAAACTGCTTACCGGGCTTCCCAACACCTCTAGTTTAGCAAACCAGTCAGGCATCCCTCCCCGTTCCGCCTGCTCCATCCACGCTCTCGTTTTCGATAGAGTCCACGACTTGCGATACAACAAAGCTTGCTCTTGACGCCATGGAGTCGAAGGATGACGCAGAGAAGATTGAAAGGAATTGGTTATTTTGTGATTTTCGGGAGTCCATGCCCAGGGCTTGCAGTCCCGCAGTTTTCTGTCAACCAACTTTTCCCGTTGATCAGTGGAAAAAAACTCCGGCAACTCAACTCCCCGATCAATCCAGTGCTTACGCAGTTGTTTGGACGGAGGGCGTTTCGACAATACCACATCATCCGGCTTGGCGACTGCGACCAACACCATCGCTAAATCTTGTTCCAGTTGCTGCATCAAAGCTCGCGCCTTGGGGTGGGTTTCACCAGCTAACTCTGACTCGGCTCCTGGATCAAACCAGCGGACCGTTGTCGAACGCCCTCTCGATTTACTAAATACCTCCATCGCGTCGATAAACTCATCATTCAAACCAGCGCGTTTCCGTCCATCGCTGTTGAACGCTCCGTAGGTGCCCCGGCCTCGCTGCGGTGACATTGGAAATTCCAACGCATGCTGATAGGCCTGCCAGTCCGTCTGCGTCTCATCTTTCCATTCTCGAAACCACTGAAGGCCATGTTTCACATGACCAATCTCATCCTCATAGATTTGCCATAACAAATCTGACGTCACTTGGTCTCCCATCCGATGGAACAACTTTG
>JAALLA010000333.1 GCA_011087765.1 Pirellulaceae bacterium | reverse complement strand
TCGGGTTCCAAGGCGGCGTGGCGGTTGCAGGCAAGCCTGTGGTCGACTGATAATCTGACTGATAATTTCGAAGCGTCTTGATGTCTTTTAAAGAGAAAATGAATGTTCGAGTGGTTGGTCGTTTTAAAGGTGATCGGAGTCTTGACCGCTACTCTCTGGTGTCTCTGTTGGTGTCGGGCTTGGTGGCATTCGCGGCAGTATATTGATATTCCAATCAACCTCTCGCCTGAGGAAGGAAATCTAGGCGCATTGCCGCCGCTGTCTGTTTTGATACCAGCCTGTAATGAAGCGGCGAGTATTGAATTGACCGCACTGGGTTTGCTGGAACAAACCTATACAAACTTGCAACTAATTTTGATCAATGATCGGTCGACCGATGAGACTGGAGCAATCATTGATCGCCTCGCCGCTGAGAATGAAAAGATTACCGCCATTCATATTGACGTGTTACCTGATGGGTGGTTGGGCAAGGTTCACGCATTGCACGTGGCGACAGAGCAAGCGGCTGGTGAATGGCTGTTGTATACCGACGCCGATGTTCATTTTGAGCCGAATGCCCTTGTTGAATTAATGCAATTTGCTCAGGCCCATGAGATTGATCACTTAGCCGGCCTCCCCCGAATGAAACCATCGGGTGTTTTGCTTGAAATAGCAATCGCAGCGTTTTACACAAGCTCGATGTTCTTTGTCTCGGCCAAACGGGTTGCCAACGTGGATGATCCTCTAGCGGTCGGTGTCGGTGCGCTTAACTTGGTTCGCGCAAGTGTTTTGAAACAGACGGAGGGTTTTGAGTGGTTAAAAATGGAAACGATTGACGATGTTGGCTTGGGATTGATGATGAAGCGTGGCGGTGGACGCGCGATGGTTGCTCGAGCGGTAGAGCAAATTTCCTTGGAGTGGTACCAGGATATAACTGAGATGGCTGGCGGTTTGGAGAAGAACAGTCCAGGGCTGACAAAATACAGTCTGGTACGTGCGACGGGATTGTTAGCGATTTTGCCAGTGACTGTCTTTGGATTCGTTTGTACTTTTTATCTTCCGTTAATAAGTCTTGTTGCTGTTTGGGCGGCAACCATCCTGTTTCCGGTTTTATTTATGTCGACATTTTCCCGTCAATCTTCTTTGTCGAGAATGAGCTTCTTTTTGTTTCCAGTCGGCCTCACCATGCTTTGGTTTATTTTTGCTCGAGCGTTACTGCTGCTGTGGAGCAGGGGAGGTGTGCAATGGCGGGGAACGCAATACGGAATAGAGCAATTGAGAAGTGGCCAGCGGCTTGACTTGTGAAGTCAGCTTGAAATTTTCAGCGTTCTGTTTTAAGAAAAACACTGTAACTTGTTTCAGTTGAATCCATTGATTGAATTAGAAATTTCAATCGCGCGATCGTCGGTCATCCCGGAAATAAAATCCAGTGTTTGGTGAACCCACCAAGTGAAAGGTTGGGTTGCGTTGGCGGCCAGGTAGTCCTGACTCCAGGCAAGGGATAAACAGCGTTGTGCGATAAATGGCACTGATTTCAAGTCTTGATGTTCTGATAAGGCGTGCGTGGCTTTTCCAAAGGCCTTAAGAATTCGCCCCATGACCTGATAGGATCCTATCTCAACCCGAATTTTTTTCTCAGCTGTAAATATCTTGGTAGTGTTCGCTGTTTTGACCGATGCAATGCATTCTGAATCCTGAGGAGAGAGTCCCGCTTTGAGGTCATCAACGCGAGAGCCTGACATGATCTCATCGTAATTGGATACGAACACTTCCCAGAATACTTCAATTAATCGACCGATCACTTCCGCGCGAAGTTGCGGAAGATTGGCTTTGTTGTGGTACTCTTTTTTTTGATCCCCCAGCAGACCAAAGTAAAGTTCGCGCGCCTCGCCGGGAGAGATTTCGTTAATTTCAACGGCATCTTCAATGTCGATTACACGATAACAAATGTCATCGGCGGCTTCGGATAAGAAAGACATCGGGTGTCTGATGAATTCATTACCCTTAACGAGCCCCATTTCTCCAAAAACAACTTTTGCAATTTCCTCTTCGCTGGAGAAAAAATTGTATTTGCCAAGCTTTTTTGCTTGAGGGTCTGTGGACGTCCAGGGGTATTTCACCAAGGTTCCCAGCGAGCAATAGGTAAAGTGAAGGTAGGCCAGTTCTCCAAGGTCTCTCCGTGAGGCAATTCTAAATCCCTGCGCGTTTCCTTCGAAAATCAAAACATCTGATCTGAGTCCCTGGTCGTCGAAGTTGGGTGGGAAGAATTCGTCAGAGTGGCTTTCAAGCCATTCTCGAATCGCATATTCTCCGGCGTGCCCGAAAGGCGGATTGCCAATGTCGTGAGCGAGCGAGGCGGCCATGAGTGAAAAAGCGATGTCATACTCATTGATCGATGTCGGAAGTTCACCTTTCTCTTCTAGCAACTGGCCAAGACGTCTTCCAAAAGAACGAGCGACTGATGCGACTTCAAGTGAATGAGTCAGACGATTATGGATGTGAGCGTTTTCCTCCATCGGATGGACTTGGGTTTTTTTACCCAGACGGCGAAACGAAGAAGAGTAGATTGCACGGTCATAGTCCGTTTCAAACGGGCTTCGGGATTTGACCGGTTCCTTGGGTTTGGTTTCGTACCGCGAGGTGCTTAGTAGTTTTTCCCAGTCGAGTTTCATATTGCGTCCTGCACTCCGATGGGTTGGTTCCAGTATTGCCTGGAGGGACTGTTGAGGTTGATTAATTAGGTTCGATGGTTGAATATTATTTTGGCATTACCGTATTCGACCCGCTAGGCTCAGGCGGTGAACTAATCTTTAAATTCCGGTACCAGACTTCAGCACCGTGATCAGTGAGCATGATTCGCCCTCTTGCGTTGCGACCAAAATCAGGGACATCATTAAATTTACTTTCCGCGACTCGCTTCTCCCATTCAGCGTTTCCAATGCTCGCCGACGCAATTAATTGTCCGTTTAGCCAATGGTCAATTCGGTTGCCTCGTGCAACGATTCGGCTCGTATTGAATTGACCAGCAGGATTGAGTGTCCTGTCGGGACTAGGTTCAAAAAGAGCGTAGATAGAACCCGTATCTTTTTTGCTTGGGGGTTGATCCGTTTTTCCCGAATCATAAATTTGATATTCGTAGCCCAACATTTTCCGGCCATATTTTCGAACTCTATATTTGATGCCGCTATTGCCACCTTTGGCAATTTTCCATTCAAACGAGAGGTCAAAATCACCGTATTGCTCACGCGTAATGATATTGCCAATTCGCTTTTTCCCCGGCTTGCGATGAATGGTTCCGTCATTTACCTCCCAGCCTGAGGGGACTGGTTTTCCATTTTCAAGACTCCAGTTGTCGAGTGATTTTCCATCAAAAATTTCAGACAACGGTTGAGCTGGTTCCTGATGACTCTGTTTTGATCGATTCGAAACGTCTCGCTTTTGATAGCCGGCGTAACCGCAAAGCATGGATGGTAAGATTT
>JAALLA010000332.1 GCA_011087765.1 Pirellulaceae bacterium | reverse complement strand
CCAAGATCGTTGGCCAACCACTGAGTACCATTGAACTTTAGACCACCGGAAGAAAACTTGGGCAGTTCCGTCGCCTCGAGAAATACGTTTCCAATAACAGGCTGAATCAACTGCTCGTTTGCCCTTTTTGAATCAAGCTGCCAACGATACAAAGCCCGAATAGGTGGAACCTTCAACGGGGGGATAAGATCTGGCAGACTCGGTATTTCTGAAGCCGTCGATTTGGGATGAATCGGCGCAAACGCCATGGAAGTTTGCAAAGAATACTGACAGACGCAACTCGCGCTACCCTCGGGAATTAGAAGACGCCCGCCGGCGGGAATCATGTTGATCCAACAGCCCGCGCGAGTAGGTGCGAGAGCAGTGAATTTCGAATTAGCCAGATTCAAGACGGTGGGGTTGTTAGCCCGAAAAAAGAGAGAATCCCCTGCGCCCGATAATGTTCCGCAGCTGTGGCCTGGGCGTTGGAGTGCCCAACCTGCTCCAGCGCCCGCCGGTACCCTGTGTGCCCCCGTGTCGAGATCATAAAGGTAAGGCTCGGCTACGAGTAAGACTTGTCCATCGGGACGATTCAAAACAACCGGGTGATGAACCTGTTCTCCATGAAACAGACCGTTTTTGACGTGTTCATGCTCCGTTTCCCAAATCAGCGATCCGTCTGTAGCGCTGACCACTCGAATCATATAATGTGCTTTATCGTTTTTGCTGTTGGATGTGGTTAGTACGATCTTGTCATCAACCAGTTGAGCATAAAGTACATTTCGAGCGCCCTCCCACTTCAATGGCACCTCCCAAATGATCTCTCCTGATTCCGGTGACAACCGAACCACGTAAGCATCTTCCATCAATGTCGTCATCGGGATCCGATCCGAATTGTGTTCGAGACAATTTTTGGATCGCGATTCAACAAAAACGACCTGCTGGTTATTCAGTGAAATCGTTCCATTAAGGATCACACCCCTAGCAGCGTAAGCCCAGCGGGGAGAGCCATCTGGTTTCAATTTTCGCAGTTCCCGACTGGTCACCAACGGTCGCTCGGATCGGTAGTCAGAATCAACGTAGGTAAACCGTGTCTTTTTATCAGTCGCTGTTCGGGGCGCTGATGATTTCATGACCGAGGCGTAAAGATAGCCCTCTTTCTCCGCTACATAACCCCAGCGCCTCCCCTCATCATCGATCGAAGTTTTCTTTATGATTTCGCCCGTGTAGGTATCCACTTGCCAAAGTTCCCGGTTAGCGGCAACCATCAGATAATTTCCATCCACGGTTAAGCAAGCATATCCAGAATCAAATGGCGTCACGTAACGCATCGCTGAATCGGGCATTTTCAGTTGCCATCTTTCGGTCCCGTTGGCTGGGTCAACACCGATGAGCACACCATCGCCTTGCATAATAGCGACACCGCCGGCAGTTAAAGGAGCAGGTCCCCTTAGGTGACGATCTGGCATTCGACTGGGACCAACACCACCGAACCAGAGCAACCGGAATTTCGTCGCATTCCCGACGAGCTGGTCGTTCGTCGACGCTGTGTTTTCCAAATTGCCATATTGATGCCGCCATACTCCCGCGCCGGCGAGGCGGGGAGCTTGAAGAGGATTTTCGTAACCAACCCGCCAAAGAAAACCTGATTCAGCTGCCGCAAATTCAAGAAGTTCAGAGTCCGAAAGAGGGACGGGCTTTGCCTCGAGAACAAGGTTGAACAACCCTTTTGAAAATGGAAGTGGGTTTGCGGTGTCATGTCGCCAAACGGTTACACGATGACCATATTGACCTTTTTCTTGAAACTCGTTCTGTAAACGCTGAACAACCTTTTCATCGGTTGCCACCGAAACGACCCGCAACTCTGTCTGCTGCAATAGCGCATTGACGACTTGCCCATCATGATCTTCCAAGACTAACGCCCAGCCTCGCGGAGATTTCAGAATTCGACGGACCGCTTCAATTCGTTTAGTCGCGATTCGTTTATTGGATTCAAATTCTACCTTCCGTTGAACCGGCTTCGGCCAAACACTTGACTCGCCTGATTCAGCACCTCGCCATGCGAAAACTTTTCCGGATCTGGTCGAGGCGACCAACACTTCCTGCTTCGCATCTGGCAATCGACTTACGGCAAGGTATTTGATTTTTGCTGACGGATCATCTATCGACAAGGTTCCTCTCGATTGGCCAGTTTGAGCATCGTACAATTTGATTTTAGAACCGCCAGCAACAAAAAGTGTTAGGTTGCCTACCTGGCCTGAGACAATTAACGACTGGTCAAGCTTACAATCGACGGACCAGTTAAGTGATTTCTCACCCCGTAAAACTGATTGCATATCGTGACCAACCAAGTTACTTCCGTTGGTGGTCCAAATTTTTCCATTTCCGGCTGCAAATTGCTTGCCTTGGAACGACAGCATCTTTGCGTTCGACTTTTTCGCCTTGCCTTGAATCCTAGAACTGTTTCCAGTACCAGCAAAAAATGCATCGGGGGTCAGCATGCAAAAGCTTCCACCTGGCGAGGGCAATTTAAAAAGAAAGCTACCATCCGTCTTCTTAGCTGCAAACGGTTCTGACCGTCCCGTGGGTATAAAGATCTTTCCAGCATCAGCCAGAAGGTAACCTTGCGGAGATTGCGTGATCTTTCGTCGCCAGACGATTTCGCCTGTGGACCGTTTCAGAGCAACAGAATAAACACCTTGACTTGGAAATAGGCCTGCTGTGGCAAACACTTGACCATCCTCAACCAGAACTGAGGTCCGAATTGGATGCGGGCTGATTAGGCGCTCGTTCCCGATGATCGATGGCAACGCTGGCCCAATGCGGGTTTGCCATATCTGTTTACCGTTTGAGATGTTGATTGCCCGAACAAAACCATCGTCCGATCCTAGATAGGCAATGCCTGCTAGTACCGAGGGCGCGTACCGGATGGGACCTTGAGTGAAAAATTGCCAGCGAGTTTTTCCGGTCAACGGATTCACTGATATCAAACGATCGTTAGCCGAGGACGTGATTAACACGTGAGAGTGTCCCTCTGAATCCAGCACCACAAGAGGAACGTCGGCCATGTCATCGGTAACACGTGCCTCAATCTTGTCCAGCTTCTGCCACAAACTCCCTTTAGCCGGCGCCGGCCACGCGGGTTCCGGGGGACTCAGACTGTCATGTCGCCAAAACGGAACCCAATGCGTGGAATTCAGTGCCTGTTCGCGATATCCTGTCCTCTGCAGATTACCACGATGCTCTGGCCAATCAGCCCAAACAACGGAGGTCGAGCATAATAGCAGCAATAAATAGGTTGCCCACCGAATCCAGAAAATACTATTTCTCAGGTGGTAGCCAATCATACATTTTCCCATCTAACTTAATGATAATTGAATCAACGGCGTTTAGATTCTGGAAAATAAAATTCTGAGGAAGACATTTCCGAATATCTCGATTCTGCATTTTACAAGCTTACGTCACCCGCGACATTAACCCAAAAAAGCAAAGAATGGCTAGTCGAGC
>JAALLA010000331.1 GCA_011087765.1 Pirellulaceae bacterium | reverse complement strand
AATTCGACGAGTCCACGATTTTGGATGGAGGTGTTTAATCGAACGACTCCGGACGGTAATTTTCTCAGAATGGATAGCTCGGTATTTCACGTCTTTTCGGCAGACGATGCGAGTTTGCCTGACCACATAGCGACGCGTCCTGATGGCAAGTCGCGTTTTCGACATTATCTACCTTTTCCATCTTACGTGAATACGATTGAGGATTACCCGTATCCGTACGTAATTGGTCGTCTGTGCTGGGAGGTCCCTTGTCTCGTTCCAAGTGATTGGGAAGGTCAAAATATACAAGGTTCTTCCAATCCGCGGACACTGGCTGATATGAAAATTGCACTCGACGCGACCCTTTTAAAGCGGGGGGCGACGTCTTTGGTATTTCATCCCCACGGTTGGATCGGTAGTGACCAGATCGTCGAGTTCATCGATCACGCCATTGAAGAACATGGCGAGCGCATCAAGTTTTTAAATTTCCACGAATATCAGGAACGTCTGGAAGACCATCTACTGGTTGGACAACCTCTGCGGGATGACGCTGGTCGAGACAATGGTGTCCGTTTGCTTGATCTGAATAATGATGGATTTCTTGATGTTGTGATTGGGAATTCAAAACTGCAACGAACACGTTTATGGAATCCCGAATCTGAGACATGGCACGAATCGGATTTTCCCATTCAAATTGTCCATGCGGATGCAGATGGGCTCACACAACAGGCCGGTGTTGAATTCTTTATTGCTCAAAAAGATGGAAATGCGAGTTTGTTGGTTCGCAACGAAAAGCGAGCAGGTGTCTGGCATTTTTCCAATGGCAAATGGGTTCACGATAGATCAATGTTAAATGGCCTAACGCTTGATGGCCAGCCAATCTTCACGTCGCGTAATGGTCGTGATCTTGGTGTTCGGTTACGAGATCTCGATAACGATGGAGTGTGTGAATTGATAGCCGGCAATAAACCTGGTCAGGTGCTGTCATGGGATCGAGACGGGGAAACGTGGAAGCCCCTTCCGTTTGGGCTTCCTCCCAAAACGGAGTTGGTCGATGCCAATGGCAAGGATGCCGGGATGCGTTTTATCGACGTCGATCAAGATGGACACCTCGACGTCCTTTTTTCAAATGAAACAGAGTTTTCACTGCACTTGTTTTCTTCTCTTATGCAAGGGTGGAGCCGTGTGGCACAGCAAGGTCTACAAGCGGATTCCAACGCCATTCCTCCGATTGTAAAAAATGGGGCTAACCAGGGGGCATGGGTCTCGCGGAATCACGTTTGGTGGCAAAATGAAGCGACTAGTCAGATGCCAGACTTGGTCGAGCGACGTTCCTTTAACGGTTTGTTGGGAGATCAGGCCTTTGAGCCGCGAACACCAGAAGCATCTTGCCGGTCAATTGAGGTAGCCCCCGAATTCCAAGTTGAATTGGTGGCGGCTGAACCGCTAGTCCAAGATCCGGTCGCGATCGACTGGGGGGCAGATGGTCGTCTGTGGGTCGTTGAAATGGGGGATTATCCTCTAGGAGTTGACGGAAAAGGAGCGCCCGGTGGTCGTGTCCGCATTCTTGAGGATAGTACCGGAGATGGGCGATATGATCGCAGCAGTCTGTTTGCAGAGGGGCTCAATTTCCCGACCGATTTGATGGTTTGGCGTAGGGGCGTGCTCGTTACGGCAGCGCCTCATGTCTGGTACCTCGAAGATACGGATGGCGATGGGCGTGCGGATTTTCGCGAATCCTGGTTCACAGGATTTGGCGAAGGGAATCAGCAACATCGAGTCAACGGTTTGCGATGGGGACTCGATAATTGGGTCTACCTAGCCAATGGAGACAGTGGCGGAAAAATTCGTTCCGTGAAGACGGGGGAAACTGTAGATATTCAAGGAAGAGACTTGCGAATCGAACCCGAAACCGGACGCATTGAAGCGACGACAGGGCAAACACAGCATGGACGTTGTTGCGACAGTTGGGGGAACTGGTGGGGATCCAGTAATAGCGTTCCATTCATGCAGTATGTTTTGGACGAGCACTACCTGCAACGCAATCCATTTGTAACGTCACCGAGCCTGCGACAAATTGATAGAAGTGGCCAGTGGGGGCTGTTTCCTGTCAGTCGCATTCTCAGTCATTATAGCGGTTATCAATCACCCGCAGCGGGCCAGCCGAGTCAATTCACGTCGGCCTGCGGAACAATGATCTATCGTGACAATTTTCTCGGGAAGTCGCTTACGGGAAACCTGTTCGTCAGCGAACCGGTTCACAATCTCATCCACAGAAGAGTCGTCAATGGAAACGGCATTCGAAAAAACACGCGGAAACCGCCGAGCGAGGCCAGTACGGAATTTTTGCGAAGCAATGATTCCTGGTTCCGCCCGACTACCCTTAGGACTGGGCCCGATGGTTGTTTGTGGATTACCGACATGTATCGTCCCGTCATTGAACATCCTGAATGGATTGACGATGTTGTGGAAAAACGCCTGAATCTGCGCGAGGGACACAAACTTGGGCGCATTTATCGAATCGTTCCTCAACAACAAAATCCCAAGCCGATTTCCGATATGACGAAGTATTCAGTACGGCAATTGATTGATCAGTTGGGCGATTCTAATGGAACAAAGCGAGATATTGCCCATCGGCTTTTACTGTGGCAAAAGGACTCAGCGGTAGACGATGGGTTGGCGAACACATTCACTACAAGTCAAATTCCATGCCAGCGGTTGGCGGCGCTTTGTGTTCTAGCGGGTCGCGAAAAAGTTTCAACGGAACAAATTTTAAAAGGGCTACTCGATTCTCATCCAGCTATCCGTCGTCACTCAGTTCGTATAGCGGAACAATTCTTCAATTCCGAAGGAATAATTAAAAATGGAGACGATGATAGGGTGCTGCGGAGTCACGAATCCGCGGGCTCCAAAAATTTAGAATTGATAGTTAAAGCCATGGCGCGACTGGAAGAAGTGGAGCAGGAGCCCCAAGTTATTTTGCAACTCGCCTGCTCACTCGGAGAAATGGATCATCCAATCGCAAGAAATACAATTGGGAAAATTATCGCAAAACACCATGGAGATACCCATGTTGTCGCGGCCGCATTGAGCAGCATCCGAAGTCGGATTGCAGAAGTTCTCGCTGGCATCATCCAAACAGAAGGGCGGTTTGAAACTAAATATTTACCACTGCAATCATTAGTTCGCACATCAATCGGGTTGCGAGAACTCGATTCAGTTGTTGGAATTTTGGCTCTGCTGATGAGAGACGGGGCCAGCGAATATGAAGTTTGGCAAATCAATGGGCTGGCCGATATTGATCAGGTTTTGCGAAACGCAGGGCAATCGCTGGATTTGCTGACGATAGATGATCAAAAGAGGCAATGGATTTCTGATTTAAAGAAATACGCGAGGGACTGCTTGATCGATCCCGAAACGCCGCGAAAATTTAAAGCTGCGGCATTGAATCTGTTAAGTTGTGATCCTGATTTTGCAGCCAACGATATCAGTTTGGCGATGTCGCTTCTTTCACC
>JAALLA010000330.1 GCA_011087765.1 Pirellulaceae bacterium | reverse complement strand
CAGACATACTTTGACTGCATGTACGAATCGAGTGCCGAAAAAACAAAGCGGGCCTTTCACGTAGACGCAAAAGTCGTTGGGTATCTCAACGACGAGCTCCATGTCATGTCCGTTACCGATTTTGCAAATTTCGTAGAGAGTCAACAGCCATCCCCGAAACTTAAGGGCGACGCAATTCGACTTGAGATTCTCTCGATTGATATTGCCGGAAAGACGGCAGTTGCAAAAGTACGAGACGATTATTTAGGCATGACATTTCTAGACACCCTATCGCTACTTAAGACGGATGGTGATTGGACGATCTACAACAAGCTATTTCACGTCGAATCCACCTCAGATTAGGCTTTCGAACGCATTCAAGCTAATAAATCTTGCATGCTCAAGCTCTACGGCACCACGCTTGCCCGGAACGGACGATGGCCGCTATCAACGGCGACGTCTTCCGAGCCCACCCAGCAGGAAACCATAGCACAAGACGCATAGGCTTCCGGGCTCGGGAACTGAGCTAATCGAGACTGGATTGAGCGCGTTTCCAGACATAATAAGCAGGCTATTTAGATTGACACTGTCTGAATAGTAATTGACGTGAGACGCTTTCACATTGTCGAAAATATTGTTTAGCCATAGTTGATCACCTGCATCGCTCCCAGTCATTGCAGCGACTCCGACGGGCGCGACAAAAAACAAATCGCTCCATGTATTTAAGGGGTCTCCATCCAGTTCGTATCCCCCTAAGATCTTATTCGGATCACCGTCAGACGCTTCCTGAAAAAATTCTGAAAGCAACTGGGCGTGTTCAAGAGAGATGGTGTCTCCATTTAAAACGGCATCCGCACCAAACCGCCAAGGGGTGCGTCCGGCATTATACCAATATTCATCATCATGTTCGCTTTCCAGAAAGTTCGGGGGAGCAGGTGAAGCATCACCGGACACCGAATCCACCACTACAAAATCCGGCATTAAACCAGTTCCAAATTCTGCATTAATGTCACTAACAGCACCTTGTGTCGCGGCAATCACTGCGTCCCAATGCGCTTCGTTTCCAGATGCCTGGCCGAACGCCCTAAAATGACCGTTCATAAAATCACTCGAACGCGTCGACCATTGATTATAAGAACCAGACCCATTCGGATTGACCCAATCACCTAGCATCGGCAGGTTACTGTCTGGACCGATGGTTGAGGTATGGATCGCTTCGATGATGGATTTGGCCTCCTGAACATAGTTAATACTTCCACTACTTCCCCATTGTTTATCGGCCAACAATAATCCATAAGCAATATCGGCATCGCCGTCGAAGGCACTTCGATTTCCTGTTGCGTCGGGTTGAGCCCAGTCCATTAACCTCGGATTACCCTCGCTGGGATGGGCTCGAGAATAAGTATAAAGGCCATCGAAGATCTCTTGAGCAGAAGTGTCGTGGCCCGCCATATGTGGAACAATAATCATCCCATAACCCTGAGATTCAGAAGTCGTGCGACCCGTATTGTCCATAACGACTCGGTAGCCATCTCCACCAGGATCAGTTCGCAACCAATCTGATTTCCACTGGTCGTAATAATCACTTACAAAAACATCGATCTGTTCTTGTGAATATTGATCAGGAAACAACGTGCCAGCTGCATAATTCTCAAGATGGCTACCAAACGGATTGTTCTGCGCAAATGCAGAAGGAGCGTAGCAAATGACAAAAATCAACACCAAGGACATTACAAATCGGGGAGTGCTCATGGTTAATCACTATCAATAGCGGGCGGGGAAACTAACGAACACGAAGGCGGGACGTCATGTGGTATTCGAAATCCTAAAAGGACAAATTGCATCTTAGGAAATGAAACTGTCAAGACAAGCAAAACAATCTCATATTACAAAAAGATACAAACAGACCTAAGAACTAGCATGAATCCATATATCTTTTATATCCAACGTCGCAGAGCTCAAGAAACCAAATGTGGCGTGGATTATTGTTTTTTTAAAATATTCGCTGCCGGAGAAAATTATAAAAAGTTGGCTAAGACATTTTGGAATTCAACTTTGCCAAACCGGCACTCCTCCGATTTCGCACGGTTGGATCCCAGAAACCTGACACACCTTATTAGCCTGGTTGATCATTTCTCAATATTGGCTTTTCTAAACAGATCCAAATGCGGCCAATTAAACCCAGCTTTTTTACGATAGCTAATTTTTTGATGGGCCAATTGTTCTTTTTCGAAAACATCGAGATTCGCCTTACTGAGGAAGGGGTCGTTAATCTCTTTTTGGAATTGCCGCATCCTTTGCAATAACTCGATCTTTTTATTTTCGTATTCAACCAAATACGCAAGGTTTTTAAATTCATAGGGATCATTCAGCAAATCGTACAGCTCGAATTCATCCGGAAACAGAAAAGCCTCAAAATGCTGATCTTGAGATAACTTACTATTGATATAACGAGAAGCGGCCAATAAATTTTTCCGACGATATGGATTATAGATTAACTTATACCGATCATCTCGAATTCCGAACTGAATGAAATGTAACGCTGGAGCAGAGCCGGTAGTAAAAGTATGAATATATTTCCGACCCTCACGAGCGCCTTGATCTAATTCTTGAAGTGGAAAACCAGGCAGTTGTTTCGGAATGCCTATACCTGCGGCCTGGAGCATCGTCGGTAAAATATCAATCGTTGAGACCATTTCCTTTTCAACCGTGCCGCTAGAAAAACGCGGTGGGAAATTCAAGATCATCGGAATACGGGTTCCGCTTTCGTAAATGCTGCCCTTAGAGCGCGGAAAATCAGCACCGTGGTCACTGATATAGACAACGAGTGTATTTTCACGCAGATTTAGACTGTCGAGATCGTTGAGAACCATCCCGATGCCTTCATCCAATCGATTGATGCAACTAAAATAATTCCTTAACTCCTGCCGTAAGTATTTCGAGTCCGAACCGATCCATGGAAACGGTTCGATCTCCCTCTCAACCTTAATTGTGGGATACCCGTTTTTGGATGTATGAACGAACTTCCGATGCGCATCTGGATAGTTGATTATTAGCAAAAATGGTTTCTGGGCTTGAATGGAATTTTCCATTACGATTCGCCCCTGTTTCGCATATTCTTGAATACTAATGGTTTTGCTGAAATTTGCATTTCGCAGTGCCCGGTAGTCGACGAAATCTTCTACCAGCTTTTCTGGATTCACGTGAGTCTTTCCAAGGAAACCGGTGTAATAACCTGCCTTCTTAAAATAGGCAGGCATTGTCTTAAAATCCTTGTACATTGAGAACTTATGCGTTGCTAAGCCAATGTGCCCAGTTTGTCGGGTATAGAGACCCGTTAAGAATACCGCCCGTGACGGCGAGCAGACGGAGTACGGCACATAGGCGCGGGTGTAACGAATACCTGTCGCTGCGAGACTATCCAAGTGCGGGGTATGCACACGCGTTTCGCCATAACACCCAAGTTGCTCACTATTATCTTCCGAAACAATAAACAAAATATTAGGCTTCATCTGGGCCTCAACGAGGCCTATTGAAAAAACCGA
>JAALLA010000329.1 GCA_011087765.1 Pirellulaceae bacterium | reverse complement strand
AATTTTTCACTCAGGAAACAATCGATAGGTTTTCAGCAAATGGTAACCCAAGCGCGGCACCGGTGTTTGTGGTCGGGATGCCACGAAGTGGAACGACTCTTGTACAGCAAATGCTTTCTCGTCATTCGGCAATTGAAGCGGTGGGGGAACTTGATTCCCTTGGTGATTTGATTTCATCCCGTTTCGGCGATGGAGGTCAGGTTCGCTTGGGGGAAATGTTTAAGACTCTGGATGATTTCTGGATCCGGGCAGGCGCTCAGGGGTACATTGATCAACTAACACGGTACACCAGTTATGATGATTTAGGTGAGGGAGGAGGCGTTGATTTTCCCAAGCGTTTTATTGATAAAATGCCGGCGAATTATTTGCATATCGGTTTCATCGCAATGCTATTCCCGAATGCCCGCATTATTAATTGTATTCGCGATCCAAGAGATGTTTGTTTGTCATGCTACTTTCAATCTTTTAGTGATCCGAATCTTCAATTTAACACTTCGAGATTTGAATACCTTGCGATTATTTATCAACAGTATTCGAAACTAATGAATCATTGGCGAGCGGTTGTTCCGGATTCCGTGATCGATGTTGGTTACGAGGATCTTACCGAATCAGCTGTAGAGCTTATCAAACCGGTGGTCGAACACCTGGGGTTGTCGTGGGAGAGTGGAGTGCTCGAATTCCACAACAGCGATCCTGCCGTAAATACAGCGAGTTCCGTTCAGGTCAGGAGGCCAATCTATCAATCCTCTAGGCAAAAATGGCGGCGTTACGAATCTCAGTTAAGCGAATTATCAGAGTCATTGGCTGCTGAAATCGAAGCTTATGAACCCGGGAATCGGTAACCGCCGAAGCCTTTTGCCTAATTTCGGTTTGGCTTTTCGTTAGGTCGGTTGATGGTTTAATTCCGAAGTTTTCAAATTAATTTAGTAAACGTTGCCACGGTGATGATTGGTTTGCGGCGGTAAAGTTGCGACGAAGGTTGAGATTGTATTAAACTGTAGACGGTCGTTGGTCGCCTTGGCATTTGCGTTTTAGAAAATTTTTGGATCCCATTGAAATGATTGCTAATCAAAAAGATGTAGCTCGTAAATCTCGGCGTGACTTTCTCAAGAAGAGTGGCGTTCTCGCGGCGGGAAGTAGTTTTCTGATTTCCGGTACAAAGGCTTCTGGGAATATAATTGGGGCCAATGAACGTGTGAGAATGGCTGTGGCGGGGCTGAATGGTCGCGGCGGGGCCCATATTGGCGGTTGGAACGGACAAAAAAACGTAGAGGTTGTCTCATTGATTGATCCCGACCAGACGGTCTTGGGTAGGAGATTAGAGAAACAAAAAGGTGCGAAGGGATTTGCTGATGTACGAGATGCTCTTGAGGATAAAAACTTAGACGGGATTTCAATTGCCACTCCCAATCACTGGCATTCACTGATGACGATCTGGGCCGCCCAGGCCGGCAAGCACGTATACGTTGAAAAGCCAATGAGTCATGACATTGCTGAGGGAAGAGTCGTCGTTGAGGCGCAGAAAAAATATAACGTGGTCATTCAACACGGTACCCAACGAAGAAGCTCATCCGGAATTGCGGGTTTACATGAAGCTTTAGAATCTGGCGATTTGCCTCGGCTTAAAATCGCTTATGGTTATTGTTGTAAGCCACGAGGCGGTATTGGGATTAAGCAGGAGTCGAACGTACCTCAAAATCTCAATTGGGATCTCTGGAAGGGGCCTGCTGTTATCGACGAATACCATCAAAACTACGTCCATTACAACTGGCACTGGTTCTGGAAGACTGGCAATGGTGATCTTAACAATCAGGGGACTCACCAATTAGATGTCGCCCGTTGGGCGATTGACAGTGATCAATCTCATCCTGTTCGAGTCATGGCGATTGGTGGGAGGTTCCAGTGGGATGACCAAGGTGAAACCCCCAATACGATGTTTGGAATTGCAGAATACCCAAATGAGCAGTACGTGTTATTTAATGTTCGGAACGTAAACTATAAGGGGTATAAGCACCAGGTATTTAATGAATATTACCTCGAAGATGGAAGCGTAATTACGGGTGAAAATAATTATAAAATCCGACGTCCTGGCAAGAAGGCGGAAGATTTGGTGATCCAACCGGGCAAAGTAACGCCCGGTGGGAATTGGGGCAGCTTCATATCAGCGGTTCGTGCAGGTGACCCCAGTATGGCAAACGGAAATGCTCTCGATGCTCATTACGGTTGTGTGATGGGGCATCTCATTAACAATTCTTACCGGCTTGGAAAACAAGTTCCATTCAACGAGAAGGCAGTTTCTTTTGGAGACAACAAAGACGCGGCTGACCATTTCTTGAAATTGCATGAAATCATGCAGGGAGGGGTTGGGATTCCAAAGGATAAAGCGGAGTATACGGTTGGTCCCTGGTTAACCTTCGATTCAAAAACTGAGCGGCATGTAGGAGACCATGCAGAAGAGGCAAATGCACTCCTCAAAGATAATAATCGAAAAGGTTTTGAAGTACCCGATTTAAAATACGTTTAAAATTTTAAAACGGTAATAGACACGAGAATTTAATTTGGCAGTCGGTCTAGCGTTTTGATAGAAAAATCGAATCTCCAGTGAAGCGATGTTTGAACTCTTCATCGCTCCACACGACCATCCCAACGGCTGGGTCTCCAATAAGCCAATTGCCTTGCTGGTAGTCCATTACGACGACCGCGTGCCCTTGGGCGTCAGAGAGACCAAGGAAGCGAGTGGGACGCCTAAGTGAATGACGTGCGTCAGTAGCAAATTCGTTTTCGTCAAAATTTACCAAAGAAACATTTGGAAGCTGAGACTTCTGCATCCAATCCTTCGGATTACGTGAACCAACGTGAACGGATTTATCGGACTGACGGGTCGCACGCTTGAGGCCTCGAAACAAACCAAGGGCCTCAGTTCCTTGATTACTCGTAAGGCACTTCCGCACCATTGACTGTTCAGTCTCTTCGATACCATGCATTTTGAGTAACGTGGCCGCTGACGCAGCCGCACAGGTCGATTCATGGGTTTGGAGGAAGAGTTCCCCTTTTGGCCTTGCTGATAATTCAACGTTGGCGGGAAAGAGCATCGGTCGAATGAAAGGTAATGTTAAAAAGAGGACTCCGAGGGCGGAAAATGCAGCGGTTGCAAAGCCCCGAGATCGTGATCGGACTTGTTTCAGGGATGCAAAGCATCCTGCCGAAAAGCCAATTAAGAGAGGGGCTAGGTTGCACCAAACTAAGGCTTCACTCACGGGAAAATACTTGGCCCAAAAAAGTTGTCCACTGAGGAATTGGCAAAAGAATAGTGAGGCCAAAAGGGAGGCAAATGTTAGCCAGAGAGGAGCCTGAATGCGAGAATTGAGATTCCGCCCAAGATGGAACGCTAGCCACGCTGAAACGGCAACGGCGAAGACAGCGATAACGGAATCAAAATCTGGAGTCATAATAAATCCAACCTGCAAAGGCTTGGGGGCATATCTAACTATTGCTCGTTTGGAATATGAAAGAAGGGTTAAAAATTGAAA
>JAALLA010000328.1 GCA_011087765.1 Pirellulaceae bacterium | reverse complement strand
TTCCGGATCGCCTCGCACATTTTTTGGCGGTTGTTAGCTGCGGCTTCACTCCACAGGTGCGAGCAATGTGCAAAAATACGTTCCATGACATCGACGAGTTCATGGACGCGATGGTCGCGAACCGAATTTTCGACCGCGGGGAACAAACTGTAATTTGCGTCGAATCCCAGAATGTTCCAAGGGTCGACGATGGCTCCACAGTGGATCCCGCGCTTCAAACGGGACATGATCGTAGGGATGGAATCAAATGCCTCGTCGAGTTCACCTCGTAGTGTGGCCTCGTTGGCTGCGCTTAAGAGGCAGTCAATTTGGCAACTGATTCGGGCGGCTGCGACGGGCACTACCTTGGATTGTTCTTCGGCCGCCAGGGGATAGCCCATTCTCGCAAAAATGCTCGCTAAGCGGCAGTTGACTAATTGAGAGGCTCGGCGTTTGGCCAGGCGTGAATTGAGGTCTTGGCGAACACTGCCAAAGGGCTGGTGTTTAATTTTTGATTCGTTTTCAAGGCGCTCGCGGTGGGTTGGTGGCAGACGCTGCATTAAGTCAACATAAAATTGATCGCGGTAACCAGCAATCACAGGCAGTAACGTTGCAAGAGTTGTGTTTGAATCGTAAGTGCCCGGTCCACTCCCGGAGATACCAGAAGCCATCAACATGGTACCGGCCATGACCGCACTGGCTTCCGTCATGGCTTCTTGGAAGCGTTCCGGGTCGCTTTCATCGCTCGACATTTCAGCAACGCGATTTACTAAAGAGTCAAGCGTAACCTGGTGGACGATGAACCGTCGGAAAAATCCATTGCCGTCAATTGAATGTTCATCCCATTGTCCAAAATGGTGATTGGGACGTTGATTAATTGGATGGTCAAAATCAAAGGCTCGCGGGTCGATCGCCAGCTCGGAGAGTTTTGTTGGATCAAAATGCGCTGCGCGGAGAATGTGCGGGCTGGTCTCCCGTAATATTTCCAGGGCCTGTTTTGTGATTTGTTCATAGCGCCCAAATGCGACCCCGGCGTTTTGAATGTAGATTGGGACTGGGCGAATCCACTCGTGTTGGTAGGGCTCTATCTGCTGAGATTCGAGTGTCGCGACTGGGCGGTGTCCAAGAAAATTGTTAATTGCATTGATTGATGATTCAACAATTTCGTCTGTTTTCCCAAGTGGGATTTCTCGCGTAAGGATGGATTCAACAACGCGGCCAACAAAAAACGAATTGCAGAGGAGTTCATCGGATTGATGAAACAGGAGGTCCCGATGGTGTTTGCGGTACGCAGGCAGAATCTTGTCAAAGGTGAGTTCAATGACCAGGTTCGCCTGCGTCGCGTCTCGAAACACGGGATTGGATTCTTTGTTTTTAGCCAGACGATTTGCGAGTGCGGAGCGAACTCGGCGCACTAACGACAGCGGTGTTGTTTGCTGGGAATCAGTCGTGCGGACGTTGGCAAACGCTTCACTCGCGTCGGCAGAATTGAAAACAAGAAAAAGGTCATTGAGATTTGAGAAAAAACGATCGTCATGGTTACCCGACGAAAAATTGAGGTACCCGAGAACTTGGTCAAGGATTGCGTGGATTTCGTTTTCCGTAGCTGGCAAATCCATCCGAGTTTTTACCCGTCATGCTCAATTGAATGTTTTTCCGATTGCAATGCGACTATCGTAAAAATCGCAACGAGAATGGTCTAGCCTTGATTGGCGTTTGCGTCCATTTTGGCAATCACTATTTCGGTGACCGATTAGTTATTTACCTAAGTTTTTTCTCTGCGGATTGAAAGTCACCCGAAAAGTCCGGCTATTTTGACTCGAAAAGAGTGACCGTTTCAAATTAGCGGATTTTTCGCTTGCCGTTGGCGTTGCCTAATCTAACGAGGTGAACTCGCTGTTGGCCGTCAAATCCGGATAAAATTGACGATTTCAGAACTGATTTTCGGGAATTGCTAAAAATAACGGAGTTTGAGCATCCGTTTATTGGAGTTGGTTCATGGCAAACCGGTATTTCGGGTTATTTTGTCTGGAACAGTCCTTGGGTTCAACAATACTGTACGGGAAAGATTCGGCTGAACTGGTAAAACGTTGATCGAATTTTACGACTTAACGCTAATTAGGCTGATAGAATAGAAGGACTTAAATCTGCGCTATTTGGGCAGAGGTTTCCGCCAATGCTGGTGCGCGCGATTGATAAGACTCGGAGTGAAAAAGAATGAGATTTACGATTGGTAAAAATGTGAGCGACCTGATGCTGTTGGGAGTCGCATTCGTCTGTCTTGCCGGTGGCCTAAGGGCGGACGACGGCGTGACCTCGAGTGCCGTAATCCAGCGGGCAGGTTTGACTGTTGACTGGTTTACCCACAGTGGCGTGGGAATAAATGGTGGAGTTGCGGATTGGCAGATCAATGTCAACGAGAACAAGCCGACCACATTTTTCACCTTAGAGGCCAATAAATTCCGAGAGCGGATATCGCAAAATACTCTGAATTCGTTCGGGAAGCCCTTTGGCGTCGATGGTGCTCGACAGTATATGGAAGTCCGTAAGGAAGTCCTTGCAGCAGAATTTGCGAGCGACGGAGTTACAGACGTCGAGATGAAAATTTCAGAATACACGCTACCAGAATCAATCATCTATACCTTGGGAACCAATGCGGTTGTTTCTGCGGTGGATGCCGATACGGGTGAAACTAAATGGACCTCTAGCATTGGCGATCCCCGATTGCCGAGTGTCGGTGTGGCAGCTAGTAATAATTTTGTAGCGGCGATCAACGGACTATCAGTCTACTGTCTAGAAGCTTCTACCGGAAAAATCATTTGGTCGGGCAAATGTCGTTTTGCACCCAGCACATCGCCGGCAATTACTGACAAAGCGATCTATGTACCGTTGCTCAACGGGCGACTCGAAGCGTTCGCACTGAAGGATAAAGGCTATCATTCGCAGGTGCTCGTATCTGGTGGGAAATCAACCGCGCGGCCGCTCGTAACGGATTATTCTGTGTCATGGCCTAACAGTAAAGGCAGACTGACTGTGGCTGGCCTGTACACCCAAAGTAAAGGTGTGGCTTACCAATTGCGAGCCGATGACGCAATCACGAGCGAGACTGCTTACGACGATGGCGTTTTTTACGTCACTTCACTCGATGGCTTTGTGTATGCGGTGAACGAGCCCAAGGGTGTAATTGATTGGCAAGTTTCGACTGGTTTTGGAATTGCACATCCGGCGATTGTGCTGAACGATCACGTGTATGTGATTAATACTAATAATGAAATGTTTAAGTTGATTCCTGAATCGGGAAAAGATGCTCCGGGTTGGGAGCAGCCGCTTGAGAATATCGGCAGCTATGTTGGCGCTGGAAAAGACAATATGTATGTGCTCGACAGTGTCGGTAATCTTTGCGTGATTGACCAGGACTCGGGCGCCATGTTAAGTAAGGTTGGCATCGGCGGAATTCAGAGCGTGCTTCCTAATATGATCAGTGATCGAATGTACATTGTTTCCGACCGGGGAATGATTCAATGCCTTCGTGAGATAAACAGTCGCATCCCGTTTTTCCATTCCAATGAACTCGTTGAGTT
>JAALLA010000327.1 GCA_011087765.1 Pirellulaceae bacterium | reverse complement strand
CACATTCCGTGTATCTGAATTCGCCGGATGTCAGTTTGCCATCGAGCCATCCGCTTAATCGAACGGTTTTAACTTCCAAAGGATGTGTTTGCGATGATCTCATTGCTTCTGATTCGCCGTTGCGCAGCCTCTACGAATCCAGTCTGTTCCGTGAGTTTGTAAAAACGGTAGTCGGCCAAACTGAGATCTATCCCTATGCCGATCGCCTTTCTTCAATCAACATCCATTATGCTGAACGGAATCAGGAATTGGGTTGGCATTTCGACAATTCGTCATTTGCTATTACTTTAATGATTCAAAAGCCTGGAGCAGGAGGGCGGTTTGAGTTCATTAACGATTTCAGAATTTCTGGTAGCGGGGAAGAAAACTATTCTGGAGTCTCTGAGCTTCTCGATGGGAAAATACAACCCGATCAACTTGAGATAGACCCAGGCACCTTGATATTGTTCCGCGGTAAGAATTCATTGCATCGAGTTTCTCCAAATCAAAGTGACCAGACAAGAATTCTTGCTGTATTAGCATACAACTCTCTCCCTGGCGTCGCGCTTTCCGAAAGTGCCAGAAAAACATTTTACGGTCGATTGAATTAGTGCCTCAAGATTTGAAGTACTACCAAGTCTCATAACTTAAAAATCTTTTTGTTTGGACAGTGTCTCGTCAAGGACGCTGCCGGTCCACAGGCTGTTTTTGACTTTCTAAATGGGATTTGATCAAATTAGAAAACGTCTAAGTTCGTTGCAAAAAGCCACCAAAGAGTTGAAGGGGATCTGATGAGAAGCCTAGTTGTTCTATTGTTGATGTTGGTCGTTAGTTCGTCTGTTTTGGCTCAGCCGCCGCGACCCAAAATTAGTAAGTTGCCGTCTGAGCTGGCAAAAGAAACCAACTTCCTCAATCCAGATTTCCTTATATATACACTTTATTCTGACAATTCAAAAAATGTACCTCTGATAATTTACCTCCATGGAGCAGGGGGAGTTGGTGAGGACGTCAATCGAATCAAAGGGCAACCGATGGGGGTTTGTCGCGGAATTGAGAAGTTTAGAAAAGGACCTTGCATTGTTGTCGCACCGCAGTGTCTTCGGAATTCGAAGGAAGGCAAGAGAGGAACCTGGAATGAAAAGGATCTCAACGTTTTAATGCGGCATTTAAAAGCCACGCTTCCGATTGATGAAAGTCGTATTTATCTAACTGGAAATAGTATGGGCGGGTATGGTTCGTGGATGTGGGGAGGTTCTAACCCGGAACATTTTGCTGCAATTGCGCCTATCGTCGGAGGGATCGGCCCAGGCGGTCCCAAAGACATTACGGAAAATCTTACTGCGTGGGCTCGAAACTTGGCGAAGGTTCCAGTTTATGCGTTCGTGGGCGGGCAGGATAAAGTCGTTCCTGCTGATCGTTCGGAGACCATGGTGAAGGAAATTGAAAAAGCTGGTGGAAAGCTTGTGAAACTTAAGGTCTATCCAAACCAGGGCCACAATGCATCGCGAATGGTGTTTAACGAACGTGAATATTTTGATTGGATGTTTGACCAAAAGAAACAGATCGAAAAATGATTCATTTGTAAAAGATTGTTTCACTCCAAAATTGACGAAAAAATAGATGAATCGAAATCGGTTTGATTGTTCTTAAGGGAGATTGGTGTAATGAATTGGTTCCAGAAGCTCACCGGACTTGAGCAAGAGTCTGAAGCGAATGTTCGACAGTACCTGTCCGCGGGTGAGGGGGTTTTAAAATCGAAGGCCAACGGCTCCTCTTATGGTTACGGGAATCTTGAGGTTGTTGCGTTGCGAGAATTACGTAAACGCGTTTCAGAAGATCAAGGCAGTGAGGGCACCGAGGCATCTTTGCGAAAGATATCGGTTAGAGAAACCGTCGCAAATGTTCAGGATTTACACAAAGAGACTCATAATGAAAACTCAATTTTCCAAGTGGCGTCCCAGTTCAATTTATTAGAAATGGTTGGCCCAGGAGTAATTCCCGAAGCAGGAGTAGGAATTTACGAAAAGGATTTCACGCAAGGACCTGCGTGTGCGGTTGCGGCAGGTGCGGCGACGATTTATCGAAATTATTTTGTAGAAATTGATGGCGAAATTGGTCAAACCGCAGGTCGCCAAATTGATACTTTAAATGATCTGGGAGAGTTGCTTGGTAATAGGAATGAGCGTTTGTGGCGAATGCAAAATGGATACGCTTTAGCGTCTGCATCAGGGCTCGCTGAGATTTCGGCGCACATTGCCAACGCAACTGAGGGGGAATTGGACTGCCTGCGAGATGCATTGAGGATTGGTTTGCAATGGGGAGTGGAAGTTACTTTGGCAGGGTGTGGTAATCGGGTAACTCAGGCCTTTTGCTCGGCACTTCCCGTCGCATATTCTCGTCTTGAAATGTCGCAATGGGAGCCATTTGCGAGATTGGTGCTTGAAGCAAGTTACGAAGCCGTTTTCTGTTCTGCGATTTTAAATCGACTTGAAACTGGCAGCGGAAAACTATTTCTCACACTGCTAGGCGGAGGAGCGTTTGGAAATGACTTTGAGTGGATTGTTTCCGCAATCGAACGTTCATTAAAAAAGTACCAATCCTACGAATTAGAAATTGAAATTGTCAGTTATGGAGAATCCAAGCCTGGCGTGGCTGCGCTCGTTGCCCGCTGGGAAGAGGCCAGTTGATTCTGAATTTGAATTGGTTTTTTTATTAAATTTGAAATAGTGAGCTGAAGAAGCAATCGGTTCCTGAAATCTTGGTTCAAGCTCGGCGAGTCTGTTTCCTCTACAAATTTGAATAGACTATTGGCCGGGGTAATCAATGTCATCAATGAACTTATTCATTTCGATGGCCACCGGTCGCAACGCCTCGGTAAATTCGTTAAGGATGTTTTCAACCTCTGAAAAATCGTTCTGATTACCCATCTCTTCTAGCCTTGCCGCAAGTTTCGCACAATGAATGGCCCCGAGGTGATTGAGGGCACCTTTGATGGAGTGGGCTCTCAGCTTTAAGTCTTTACCGTCCTTTAACGTAGCCGCGTTTCGAACGGCGGTAACTAAAGACTGTTGGTCTTTGATAAAAACTTTCATGAGTTCCCGAAGTAATTGTCTGTCCCCGCCTACCGTTTCAAACGCACGATTCCATTCAATTGCAGAACTGAATTCCATATCTTTCCTTTGGGTAGTTGAGGCCTTTAGATTTCTCTGAATTGCTTGCCGGCGAATTAAATCGATCAACTCACGGGCGCGGAAGGGTTTGGCGATGTAGTCATCCATCCCGGATTCGAGGCAATGAATTCGGTCATTGGCGCTGGCATGTGCGGTAAGAGCAATAATTGGCACTCTTCGGGAGCACTCCGATTCCAATCGGCGAATTTCCAGTGTTGCCTGTATTCCGTCGGTATTGGGCATCTGGATGTCCATTAGTACTAAATCAAACGAACCGTTTGCGAATTTTTCAATTGCCTCACGACCATTGTTAGCCATCACGACGGTGTGACCAGCATTCTCGAGAATCGCCGCCGCCAGTTTCTGATTAACCAGATTGTCTTCCGCGAGTAACACATTCAATTCCAAGGCAGCAGAGCTAGTTACATCGGTCGAAT
>JAALLA010000326.1 GCA_011087765.1 Pirellulaceae bacterium | reverse complement strand
GCAACCCACGACCGCGCATCGAATAGGCGACTCGATCCATGGAAACGATGGAGCATTTCGACGCAACGCGAAAACAGGCCGTTGGTCAATCACGGCGAGTTCACGCAACACTAAAGAACCTGACTTTGAGCGGAGCCTTCGGCAACTTCTAGACTCACTAACAGATGACCTCGAGGTGTGGCGCGAATTGTCTCGGCGATTTGACTCAGGGTTGTTTTGCGGGATTTTTTTGACGGATTCGAATCGTGGCTTTACGCTGTCTGCTGACCTTTTGACCGAACTTGGCAAACGAAACATTTACATGGGTCTTGACGTATATGGTCAGGAATTACCTCAAACAATGGAATGATCGCGGGATAACAATACGATGCACACGAAGCCGTCAAAGCATATTGGTTGGGCTTTAATGCCATTTCCTGTTCTTGAAGCCGTTTTTGACAGTTCCAATCTGGTTCGTTCTAATTGAGTTTGATCGTTGGCTTTTTGGTGGTTTACGCAAACCGTCGGCTCGGTGATCGTTGACGTTATCCGGCTTAAGTTAGGTTGGCATTTCGATGAGTTGGTGGTTCGCTGTTTACATGATTATCGCGACGCCTGTTATCTGGTGGCAGCTGTGGCGCGACAATTTCGATGGGATGCGAACGGAATACGAAATCAAAAAACGTCCCAAACTTGAGTTCGACGAATTTTACGCTCGTTTCTACTCTGAATCAGGTATACTCCAATCAACTGTTGCCTCAATGCTTGCCATAACGTCCGAACAGTTCGGCATACCGACTGGCTGTATTCGGCCAGACGACAATTTTCTTCAAACTGATCTGGCCGACACAATGTGGTACATTGTTGAGATATCCGAAGCGTTCGGCATACCAAAGGCAAGGCAGGATGAGCTTGAAGTTCTCGATGGCACTTTTGACAACATCGTTCACTACATTGATCGCGAACTGGCAACCGCGTGATAACAATACGTTGCACACGGAGCCGCGGGCCGCGCGGCTTTTGGTAACAATGATGTTTGCCGCGGCCCGGTGAACGTTGCCGTTATGCCACATAGAGGGACGTTATGACTCGGCAATTATTGGTCTTGATCGTTGGCACGCTCGCGTTGGTTCCCTACGCAATAAAAGCGCAGGAGCCGACACCGAAGAAAGCTGCCCAGCCAAAATCCAATCAGGTCTACGTCAAGATCATCATGCCCACCGACCCGGCGGATCGCGATAAGGATCGCCCCGTCGTCGAGTCCTGGATTGCAGAGGATCTCAAGAAACTCGGGCAGGCCAAGTTCACCGCCGTGACCGGGTGGGTGCTTCTCGATCCTTCTCCCTTTGAAGCAACGGACGTGTGGGATGGGGTACTGGGCAATAGATCCCATTGTCCCGTGGGAGCGGATATTCCTGAGCGGGCCGAGGGCCGCATCAAAGTACTCCTTGTCGGTTGGCATCCCGGCGGTGCCAGGGTGACCGCTTCACTGTCGGATGAACCGGGTAGCCGCGCGATCGCGGCAGTCGAACAGCCTAAGGACCAGAAGGGAATGCCCTACGTGGCCGTTCTCATCGGTCCACCGCCTGAAAACCCCGCTCCGATGGATCGCAAGAAATAGTTTCTGCTTTCCGGTGACAGGCCGAACAAAGCGGTGAACCCGAGCGGCGGATCGGGCGTGTCCTGAAATCAACCTCACTTAGCCTCCGCCGGGTTACCTTAGACGTTCGCCAACCAAAGAGATGACCTTCAACCCAAACCCCTATCAATCGACCGACGCGCCGAGTGCTGAGGCTGTGGTTCCAGTTGCGGTTTCAAGCCGGGCGCGGATGCTGTGGCTCGTCGCTTATTTATACCCGGTGTTTTTGTTGGCGGCAATTTATGGGACTTGGCTTTTTGCCTGGGCGGCACTTGGGCATATCCCGCGCCCGTATCGAGATGATCCTAAGGGGATCGACGGTATTGTGCAGGTTGTCTATTTCGTTGCCATAATTCTCTGCTGGGTTTGGCCTTTGCTCACGCCCTTGGGTTTCTGCTCGGTGTTCTTCTTGCCGTGCGGCCAAAAAAGAAGTTGGAGAATTGCAATACGATTCATCTTGGCGTTGTTATACGTTGCTATCAGTTTTCTCACGTTATTGTTGTCTCGTGTTGATCCCGGTGGTGTCTTAAAATGGTACTGGGATTAACGACTAAAGGGGTGAGTCATTCGCTGGTACAGATCAACTCATTCTGATGGCGGACTCTGGGATGAACCCAAGCAGCGTTCAACTGGAATTTAAAAAAAGTCACCAACGGGCCGTATCTTCGATATCTCGAAAGTTTTGGTTCATCGGAAATCATTAGTTTATTGTGGTGTTTCAGCGTTTTGTAATTCGTTGTTTTGGAATTTTTCAATTCCTTGAAACCCGAATTGTTTCAATCCATTATGGCCATTGAGCAGGACGGATTGGATTCGCGAGAGTTGCGTTGAGTCTCAATTTTTTTTGAAATTGATTTCTGATTTGGTGTGGGACAACAATTGGATAAATGGGAGAGGTGTCTCATTACGGTTTCGGTTTGCTTAGCGAGGCGAAACGCGCGGCCGGTTATCCTTAAATGTAATGTTGCTTTGTCCCTTGCGCTCGAAGGAAGTTAAAAAATGAAACCGTTGGCAGAAGCACCGAAGAACCAATTCAGCATCCTCGCAATTATCGTATTGACGGCAGCAATTGCAGTATGGATTTGGATTTTTGGAGATTTAACTCCTGTTGAATTAACGGTTTTCACTGGAATTGCGGTGGCTGCAGGAATCGTGGCTCACTTCCTGTATTCATTATGGCTTCCTTGGCGAGTCACTGTCTTGTTCGCGGTATTGTTAATATACAACTCCATTCTGGTTGCGCTCGTATTGCTGCAATCGAATTCGAGCAATCCAATGTCCCTTTGTTGGGAACTTTTGGTGGACGTTGTAGCGAATCCAATAAAATTGATGATGCGCGCAGAAACATTACGCCAGAATTTATTTTGTTTGGCAATTCTTTTTGGGACGTTATTTTTTACGCCGGCTCATTCGCTTCGCCCTAGTTTTCCTTCGGCTCTGGTTACGGCGTTGGGGATTGGTATCTGGTACGCCATTGGTATTTTAATGTTAATGTATGCTGGTTGAGCAAGGGTCATTTCGCAACCAGATAAACTGCAGCGCAACATAGCAATACGAAGATTGTGAAACCTGGTTTGAGCGTGGTTTAGAAGTGGAAGACCGCTCGTCCAGTTCCGTGATTCGAAGCAGTAGTTTCCTAGTCAATGTGGTAACTTATGAACCTACAAGAAGTAGCAACCCGACTTTTGCGTGATTTTGACGCTCACAAACCGGGGAGGGTTTTCGCAGGGGCGGAATCGACTCTAAGCATTGCGGAAGCTTACGAACTTCAATTCGAGGTAGCAGCCATCCGGGAATCTCGTGGCGAACGTGTGGCTGGATACAAAATCGGCTGCATCAGTGACACGATGCAAACGCAGCTTGGCATTGATCAGCCTGTGTTTGGCCATGTGTGGGACACGGAAATCTACCGATCCGGTGTCAAATTATGTACCACTAACTTCGATGAATTGGCGATCGAAGCAGAAATTGC
>JAALLA010000325.1 GCA_011087765.1 Pirellulaceae bacterium | reverse complement strand
CGATAGGACTAAGTTTTAATTCTGAAGTTTCTTCGTCAAAGAGGTCTTCAAAGAGAGTGACTGCAACGGAGTTCTCAGGTACGACGACGGTTCGCACGCATTCCGGACAGATGACACGCTGGCCAGATTTTTCCGAGGATACTGAAATCTTAGCGTTGCATTCTTGACATTCAAATTCGATATTATCTGCGTCGGGCAATTTTTAACCTCGAATCTTTCGGCTACTGAGACAAGTTTTGGGGCATTGTGAAGCATATTGTACGTTCACTCAATGCGATAATGGTATTTTCGATCGAGTCGCTGAGGATTTACCTTGAATTAATCATCTGGTTTTACGGTTCTTCTCTTACTGAAACATAGTTTTTTACCACCGATTACTGCTGTTGCTGTTAGGTTTGAAGTGTTCTAGCTGCAGGCCATTTCAAGGCAGTGGTTGAGTTTAGGCGGGCCTGCTTAGGTTTTGACATTGGAGTTTGGCCGGTGTGGCAATTCTCGGCTGGGAGAGAGGCAATTGCCAGGGGACGGTTTATCTATGAAAATAGAAGAGTAGATTGGATAAAATGAGATCAGTTGGGCTTTGATTCTAACTCGTTTTCCGTCGGTGGATTTCGCGGTTGGCCGGCCCAAGCCTTTTTTATAAATTGCTTCGGAGTCCGCTCAAGAATGAGATTGTTGAAAATTGCCGCCGGCGTTTTGAATCAAACACCGCTCGATTGGTTAGCAAATCGAGAAAATATTCTCGCCGCAATTGCATCTGCGAAATCAGAACAGGTAGGAGTTCTTTGCCTACCTGAATTGTGCATTACCGGCTACGGATGCGAAGACGCGTTTCATTCGTCGGGTGTTCATGCGACGGCACTGGAAATGTTGCTCTCGATTGTCCCCGAAACCAAGGGGATTGCCGTTTCAGTAGGTCTCCCCGTTACTTATGCCGGTGGCGTTTTTAATGTTGCCGCGCTGTTGGTGGATGGGCGGATTGCTGGATTTGTCGGGAAGCAACATTTGGCTGGTGATGGGATTCATTACGAACCTCGCTGGTTCAAGCCTTGGCCAGCAGGCGTTCAAGGCGAAATTGAGATCGACGGGTTACAACATCCGATTGGTGATTTGCTATTTGATGTTGGCGGTATTCGAATCGGTTTTGAAATTTGTGAAGACGCATGGGTTGGGAATCGACCGGGTGGCAATCTGGCCAGTAAAGGTACCGATATAATTTTAAATCCGAGTGCCAGCCATTTTGCGTTTGGGAAGCATGCTGTCCGCCAACGTTTTGTACTTGAAGGTAGTCGCGCCTTCAACGTGACATATGTCTACGCCAACCTGGTGGGGAATGAATCGGGTAGAGCGATCTTCGATGGTGATGCAATGATTGCCTCCGGCGGACAGATGCAAGCGGTTGGAAAGCGATTCTCGTATCGTCCGATGGTGCTGACGACGGCCATTGTCAACATAGACGTGACGAGAATGGCAAGAGCCAGGAGCGGTTCGTTTGAACCGGAAATTGATGGCGACGAATCGGATGTAATTCGGATTCCGCTTGATTTTCCAGTGATTGGTCCAGTGGTGGAAAAGCCTGAAAGAGAACCATGGATGTCAGGTGAGACGGTTAAGGAGGAGGAGTTTACGCGAGCGGTTTGCCTTGGTTTATTTGATTACATGCGGAAGAGCCACTCGCGTGGGTTTGTCGTCTCGTTGAGTGGCGGCTGCGACTCGGCAAGCGTCGTTGCATTGGTTGCCACTATGTTCAAGCTCGCGAACGCCGAGTTGGGGTTTGACCAATTGCTAGAAAGGATCGGTTTGTTTAATAATGACGAGAACAAACCGTCTGAAGTCAGTGATTTGGTTAACCATTTACTGACCACCGTTTATCAATCGACCAAAAATAGTGGTCCGGTCACCCGCGCCGCCGCAATGGAAGTGGCCACTGCCGTGAACGCGACTCATTACGAGTTTGATGTTGACGGTATTGTGGACGCCTATCAAAAGACGGTGAGCTCGGCGATTGGTGAGTCGTTAACTTGGGAAAAACATGACATCACTTTACAAAATATTCAGGCCAGAGTGCGATCTCCTGGGGTGTGGATGCTGGCGAATTTAAACAACGCATTGTTAATATCGACAAGTAACCGCAGTGAAGCGGCGGTTGGTTACGCAACGATGGACGGTGATACCTCTGGTGGATTAAGTCCAATTGCCGGTATCGATAAAGCCTTTCTTCGGAAATGGTTGATCTGGATGGAACAGGAAGGTCCCGATGAAATTGGAGCCATTCCAGCATTAAATTCAGTTAACCAACAACAGCCAACTGCTGAACTGCGCCCACTTGAAGACAATCAAACTGACGAAGACGATTTGATGCCATACGATGTGTTGGATCTGATCGAAAGATTGGCCATTCGCGACAAAATGATGCCAATTGAAGTTTTCGACCAGATTCTGATCGAGTTTCCTAACTATGAGAAGAGTCAGTTGGGGAAATGGGTGATTCGTTTTTTCCGTCTTTGGTGCCGCAACCAGTGGAAGCGTGAGCGGTATGCTCCCTCGTTCCACCTCGATGATGAAAATCTCGACCCAAAAACCTGGTGTCGTTTTCCAATTTTATCGGGGGGATATGATTTTGAAATCGAACGGCTCAAGACTCACCTGCAACGCGTTGGTTGCTAGTGCGGTTTGGGCGGAGCCAGGATCGGCGTTCAACGCGTTGAATTTTCGGACATGATAGTTTCGGTGATAGAGATAAAGAAGAAAGAACGATTTCATGTCTAGTGTGATTGAAGAGCTTCGCAGTCGGGCGTCTGAGCGACCACGTCGTATCTTGTTACCCGAGACTCAGGATCCAAGAATTCTGGAGGCGGCAAGTTTCATTCAACAACGGAATCTTGCAATCCCCGTAGTTTTAGGACGGCCAGAACTTTCAACAGTGGACGCATTGAGTGGGTTTGAAGTTATCAAACATGATGATGTGCAATTCGTTCAAGCTTGTGCTCAGCAGTTATTCGAAAACCGCGAACATAGGGGGCTTTCTCTCGAGGCGGCGACGAAGGCGGTGCAGGATCCATTGTTGTATGCCGCCTTGTTGGTGAAAATCGGCGCGGTGGACGGAGCAGTTGCTGGAAGTCTTGCCAGTACTTCGAGCGTAATACGAGCGGCGCTTCACGGAGTCGGAATGGCTGAAGGAGGTAAAACGGTTTCCAGTTTCTTTCTGATGCAATTTCCCGACCAGGCTGTTACTTTTTCAGACTGTGGTGTTGTCCCTTCTCCTGATGCCCGGCAGTTAGCGGAAATTGCAATCTCCGCGGCGCGAAGTCATCGCATCTTGACTGGGCAAATACCTCGGGTCGCATTGTTGTCGTTTTCTACTTTGGGGAGCGCCGAACACGAAGAGGTCGACAAAGTACGCCAGGCTTTGAAATTGGTGAAGCAATGGCAACCGGAATTGATCATCGACGGTGAATTGCAATTCGATTCTGCCTGGGTTCCGGACGTTGCTGCTCGGAAGGCGCCCGGTTCACCGGTTGCGGGGGAGGCGAGAGGGCGCGGGGGGGGGGGGGGGGTGTGCGGGGGGTTGTGGGTGTTTTTGGGTGGGTTTTTT
>JAALLA010000324.1 GCA_011087765.1 Pirellulaceae bacterium | reverse complement strand
GCACAAACTACCCAGGTGATATTTTTCGTTATTCATTGAGCGCGAGTAGTTTGGGGTGTGGCCTGAATTCGCTAGACCATAAATGAAATCACCACGAGAACATTCTGAGTTTGCGGAAGCCATTGAATCGGGTGACGTTCTTAAAGTAAAGTCACTGATTCGTTCCAGTCCGAATTTGGTTAATCATCCAGCGTGGATCCCTCCGCCGCTTCACTGCGCAGTGCTTTGGGATCAGCCTGAGATTGTAAAAATTCTCCTGGAGAGTGGTGCCGATCTTGAAATGCTAGATTCAGATCGGAAAACCACTCCGTTGCGTTATGCGATCCTTTATTGCAAGGTCAACATTATTCCTGTTTTGCTTTTTGCGGGAGCGAATTCCGGATCATTGAACGGGATGACCTCACTTCAACTTGCCGTCTATGCGGCTGCTGGGGGATACGAAGAATTTGATGATTTGCCTCGTGCGCGAGACTATCAGAAAGTGATCCGTGTGTTAAATGAGCATGGGATAGAAGCTTAGGCAGACAGAATAATTGATTCAGAAATAAGGCAAGGAAAGAATCTAAAATGATTCTTACTATGACGAGATCTTCGGGCAGAACATATTATTTAGGACAGCCTATAACGTTTCGAAGATCTACTGCTGCGATTTTAGAATTTTTCGCTAACATGAAATACAGATTTACATCTTCTGAATTGAACAGTTGATTCGGGCGTTTTTATTTGCGTGTTTCGGATGTACAGCATTCACTATTGAGCGAAGGTCTGATTTCTAACTCTCATTCTTGAGTAAATCCTCCGTTGATGGTGACGCTGAGTTACTTGAACTGGAAAATCAGCGGGGAATCGATTGAAATAAGATCAATTGGTAAATATATTTATGCCAATGGAAGACGGTTGTCTTCGTGAGTTTGCTTGGCGGGAAGAGCTTGCGGGGAATTTAGGTTAACGGTCTCCAGACTGGGGGTTTTGGATTTTACGCGGCGGTAGTGTACAGACGGATTTGTCAAATATTTGTACAGTGACGCTTTAAGAATTTGGGCTGAATTTCATTCTTCCGTCCATCGCTCAATTGATCCTTTCTAAATTTATATCTGGGCTGAATTATTTATGAAGATCTTATTGGTATGGCTGGCGCTCGTTGGAAGTTGCTGGGCAATGCAGGATGGTGGGGATGAAAAGGAAGCCGATGAGGATCGTAGAGCTATCGGGATTAGTGAGTACACTCAATCAATGCAGCGGTACGAGGGTTACCTCTCGTTTTATTGGGATGAACAGGCTGGGAAAATTTTTCTAGAGATTGAGCGGCCCGATGAAGAGTTATTGTATGTTCACTCTCTCGCGACGGGTTTGGGGTCGAATCCAGTCGGTCTGGATCGGGGCCAATTGGGTGATCAGAAGGTTGTGAAATTTACGCGAGTCGGCCCGAAAGTTTTGATGATTCAACGGAACCTTCGGTTTCGAGCCAAGACCGAAAACCAGCTTGAGCGGCGAGCGGTTGAGCAGTCGTTTGCGCAATCCGTTGTTTGGGGTGGAAAGATAGTGGCGGAGACTGACGGTCGCTTTCTTACTGACATCACCGATCTACTTCTGAGTGATATGCACGGAGTGATTGGCACACTGAAATCAACTGACCAAGGTGATTTTTCACTGGATGCTAAACGGTCTGCGATTTTCCTACCACGCTGCAAGTCGTTTCCAGATAATACGGAATTGGAAGCGACGCTAACCTTTGCTTCAAAAAAACCAGGGAAGTACGTTCGACAAACCACACCCACGCCCCAATCGGTAACGCTGCGTCAGCACCATTCGTTTGTAAAGCTCCCGGATGATCAGTATCAACCTCGCACCTATGATGTGCGTAGCCCATCGATGTTCATCACATTCTCGGATTACGCAACGCCCCTGGATCAATCTTTAGAGAAGCGTTGGATTATGCGCCATCGATTGGTAAAAAAAGACCAAAGTGCGGATTTGTCTGAGCCCGTTGAGCCGATCGTGTACTATGTCGATGCCGGGGCACCGAAACAAATTCAAGATGCATTGCTGGCAGGAGCGAGTTGGTGGAATGACGCTTTTGAAGCGGCGGGGTTTAAGAACGCATTCCAAGTGAAATTACTGCCTCCGGACGCAGATCCGCTGGACGTTCGTTACAACGTGATTCAGTGGGTACATCGCAGTACGCGAGGTTGGAGTTATGGCGGCAGCGTCGTTGACCCGCGAACGGGCGAGATTCTTAAGGGGCACGTGACGCTTGGATCGCTTCGCGTTCGACAAGACCAGCTATTGGTAAACGCGCTTGATTCACCTTCCCCAAATCTGAATTGTGCTTGCTGTGGTGTGGGTGGAATCGTCGAGGAGTCAACTTTAGCGGATCTCGCGGTTGGCGGGAGTGCATTGGAAGTTTCGCTGGCGCGAATTCGCCAGCTTTCGGCGCACGAGGTTGGGCACACCATCGGATTTGTGCATAACTTTGCCGCCAGCACTTATGGTGATCGCGCTTCCGTAATGGACTATCCGGCACCGAGGGTAAAGATCAACGATCAAGGTCGGCTTGACTTGAGCGATGCCTACGCGGTGGGAATTGGGGAGTGGGACAAAGTATCCGTAAAATTTGCGTATTCTCAGTACGCCGATAAGCAACTTGAAGAACTTGGTTTGAAAACAATTTTAGATGAAGCAGCGGAAGCGCAGATGATCTTCATTTCTGATTCGGATGCCCGTCCGGCCGGCGCGGCTCATCCGCTTGCTAACCTCTGGGATAATGGAACGGATCCGCTCCAGCAGCTTGAACACGTGATGCAAGTTCGGCGAATTGCACTCGATCAATTTGATGCGAGTTTATTGCCCAATGGCACGACAACTGCCGATGTCGCTCAATATCTAACGCCAATTTATCTGCACCACCGGTATCAACTTCAAGCGGCGGGGAAGCTTGTTGGAGGTCACCGTTATTCCTACGGTTATGTAGGTGGTGGAACGAATCATTCCCTTTCAGACAATTTGCCAATTAAACAGGCGAGTCAGGAAGCGGTGATTTCTGAATTGTTGAAGACGATTCATCCCGACCAATTACGGATTAAGAAAGAAGTTTTGCAGTCGATTAGTCCGCGGCCCTATTCGACCATCAGAGATCCGGAAATATTTCCGGGGCAAACTGGACGCGTGTTTGATCCGTTGGCAGCGGTGAAAGTTGCAGCGAATTTGACACTCAACGAATTATTCCAGCACGAGCGGTTGGGACGCGTGGCGCGTCAGGCGGAGGCGCCAGATGATTTGACGCCTGTCCGGTTAATACACTTGGTCGTTGATGAAACCTTTGCTACGTCGAAACGGAAATCTGATTTCAAAATTTCACGGGTCGTCATCGAAGCGGTGGTAGATCAATTGTTGGCTCTCGCGGATAACGGCAGTGCTGATGTCGAAGTAAGGCTTGCCGCATTTTCAGGATTAAAACATGTTTTGACCAAGTTACCCGCGCCCGGTGATGAACTGGATGCAAAGTTTTTTGAGCTTCAGCATTGGCGGATAAATAGGCATTTAGAGCGTCCGTATTCGGTGCTGCCTGACTCAAAACAGTTGAAGGTGCCACC
>JAALLA010000323.1 GCA_011087765.1 Pirellulaceae bacterium | reverse complement strand
CAGGAAGATCCAGAAACACACCAGCGACGGTTTCAATTCCAAAAGGGTCCCGTCTTTACCAACCTTTTACTAGCCGACGAAATCAATCGTACGCCTCCCAAAACACAGGCAGCACTGCTGGAAGCGATGCAGGAAAAGCGTGTCTCTTCCGGTGGCGAAGATTTCCAACTAGACGCTCCCTTTTTCGTTTTGGCAACGCAAAACCCAATCGAACAAGAGGGAACCTACCCGCTCCCGGAAGCTCAACTCGATCGATTCCTCTTCAATATCATGGTGAAATATCCAACTCGCAGCGAGGAACTGGATATCATGCGAAGCGTGACCAGTGACGAGGAACCGGTGACCAATCAAGTCGTGGATGGAGCGAGCATCCTTGAATTGCAACATGTCGTCCGGCGAATTCCCGTCGCAGATCACGTGCTGGAGTACGCTGCGGCCTTAGTCCGTGCAACTCGTCCGGACGAACCGGAAGCCCCCGAGTTTGTGAAAAAACTAATGTCGTGGGGAGCCGGCCCAAGAGCTTCTCTCAATCTCATTCTTGCCGGAAAAGCGAGAGCAGCTTTACGGGGTCGCTGCCACGTTTCTGTCGACGATATCAAAGCCGTTTGCTTGCCAATCCTGAGACATCGAATTATCCCAAGTTTTGCCGCCCGCTCGGAAGGAATGAATTCAGATTCTCTGATTGAATTGCTGTTGGAGAAAATCCCGAGCGACGAAAAACTACTGTCTCAAACGACAGGCTAAGCAAATGACCGAACATTTGCCGGACAATAACTATCTCGCCCCCGAGTTATTACAAAAACTTGGAGACCTCGAGTTAATCGCCCGCGAGGTGGTCGAGGGCCTGCGTGTAGGAACGCACCGTAGCCCACTCCGTGGCTGCAGTACTGAATTCGCACACCACCGCCAGTACGCGCCTGGCGATCCTATTCGCAGTATCGACTGGCGAGTGTATGGGCGCTCCGATCGCTACTACACCAAACTCTACGAAGCCGAAACTAATTTTGATTGCTACCTTTTAGTCGATGCGAGTTCTTCCATGAACTACGCTTCCGGAAAGGTTAGCAAACTCGAATACGCTAAATACCTCGCCGCATCACTCGCCCATATCGTACTCAAGCAACGCGATTCGGTCGGACTCTCGATTTTTGATTCTGAGGTTCGTGCTCATCTGCCGCCACGTTCCACCATGAGTATCATCCTGCAGATCGACCAACTGCTGCGAAACATCAAACCTGTTCCCAGAAGTAGCATCGCTAAACAGCTCCACGATATCGCAATAATGATGAAACGCCGTTCAGTCGTAGTAGTCATCTCGGACTTGTTATCGGATGTCGACGATATCCTCGCAGGACTCGACCACCTCCGATTTGATGGACATAGCGTTGTTGTCTTACACACCCTCGACCCTTACGAACTCGAATTCCCTTTTCAAGGTGCTTGGTGTTTTGAAGGTCTCGAGCTCGAGGAACCAGTCACGACGCAAGCCGATCGGATTCGGGAAGAATATCTCGCCAACTTTAATCAGTACATGACAAAGTTGCGTGACGGATGTGCTGGAAGTCAGGTCGATTACATGACGGTCGACACTTCGCGACCACCCAACGAAGTCTTGAGTGAATTTTTCTTTCAACGCGAAGCGATGATCAATGGTGCTTCTCCGGGAGCTCGCCCGTGACCTTTCTTCACCCATTAATTTTACTAGCCGGTCTTGGAATATCCCTTCCGATTCTAGCGCACCTTCTGAATCGCCATCAGGTTAAACATACACCGTGGGCAGCGATGCAGTTTCTGAATCGCAATGTTCGCGTTCGTTCCCGACAGATTCGTTTGCGAGATTTATTACTTCTTCTCCTCCGCTGCGCCGCGTTGCTGCTCTTAGTGTTGGCACTTGCAAGGCCCGCCTGGCAAGGAAGCATTGCCAGTTGGTTTCCCGGGGAATCGCGTTCGGGAGTGGTGATTGGCCTCGACGCCTCCTTCAGCATGGCACACGGCGATAAAGATCAAACCCGTTTTCGCCGCGCTCTTGATCAAGTCGAAGTCATTACCGAAAACATCCAACAAGGCGATCCGGTTTCACTGATCCTGCTCGGAGGCGAGAACAAGATTCTCACTCGGAACATGGCATTTGACCGGGATAGATTTCGCGAACTTCTTGAAACTGCCAAAATTGTCCCAGCGGGATTAGACCTCGACCGCGTCCCCAGTCAGCTCAAAGGACTGGCCGAAGACATGGAGGCACCTAATAAAGAGGTCTACTTCATCACTGACGTTCAGGCTCGCGACTGGGACCAGTCGTCGACTAAGTTCCAGTCCGCTCTTGCCGATTTACGTGAGAGCGCACAGGTTTTTCTCGTTCCAGTGCCGGGAGTAGAAGCCAATCTAGCAATCACCGAACTCGACCTCGTTTCAGGCGTACTGAGGAAAGGTGCCGTGGGCCGTTACCAGGCCACGGTGCAAAACTGTGGAGCTGATCCCGTAACCAATGTGGAGGTTCAGTGTCGAGTTGAAGGCGTTCAGATCGACACCAAAACCATTCCGCTCATTGCTGCCGGGGCTTCCGAAACAGTTTCTCTGTTCGTTCCCTTTCACAACTCAGGGGCCACCCGGATCACTGCTGAAATCACCGGAGACCTCCTTCCCACCGACAACGTCAGACGTGTGGTTGCCGTTGTGAGAGATCGCGTTTCGGTTCTCTGTGTGGATGGAACCGACGGGACCGCTGGCCGACTCGTCATGGCGGCACTCCTGGCACGAAGCGACGGTTCAACAGAGGAGAACTTTCAAGTCAAATCCATCCCATTGCTCTCACTCCACTCTGAGCCACTCGAGGAGATAGATGTCGTCATACTCGCTGACGTCCCCGAGATCACTGAAGAACAAGCCAAGCAATTATCTCGGTACGTCCGTCAAGGGAACGGGTTAGTTTGGTTTGCAGGCAAAAATGTAAAAGCGAATGTCTGGAACGAACGATCGGTAAGCGGAATTCAACCGCTGCTACCGGCAAAGCTAGGCCTTCCAGTTGACGCCAGCACCGGTAAGGGAGCTGGCCGGCCACTGGACCCTGCCCTTCCCGACCATCCCGTTTGCCTTCCACTTCGCTCTCTCCCCGAAGACCTGTTTAGCGAAACTCGATTTCTAACTAGGCTCGATGCAGATACTCCGTCGTCCAGTTTCCCAATCTTAAAATTAGCTGGCAGTGGTAATCCAATCTTACTCGAACATACTCTTGGCCGCGGCCATGTCTTCATGTTTACGACTTCGGCTGGAACAACTTGGAACAATATGGCATTAACGCCCGTCTTTCCAATGTTGATGCAGCAAATCGTGACCTACCTCGCCGGTCGCGAATTTGAGCAATCCCAAACCGTTGGCGACTCACTCTCCCCCGCCTTCGCCGAACACCCCGATGCCAGCGATGCGGTATTCGATTCGCCATCGGATGAGACAATTACAGTGCCCGTTCGCGAGCATCGGAAACAATTCGTCGCACTTCTTGAAAATGCCAGAGAAGCTGGGTTTTATGAAGCTCGGGTGAGCGTGCAGGCTCCCGGACTGCCCATCGCCGTTAATGTTGATTCTCGCGAATCGAATGTCGCTTC
>JAALLA010000063.1:8519-21730 GCA_011087765.1 Pirellulaceae bacterium | reverse complement strand
TCTGGCACGTTTCAGTTTATGAAAACGAAGCGGGCGAACTGGAGGGATTTCTTGTCTCAGTGCAGCACGCTGCGAGTAATATGCTCGGTCCGGGTATCGCTCGGACTGACCAACAGGCGGCGGCGCTCATTCATGCAGAACTGAATTGCAATCGAGGCCGATCTCCCGTTTTCCTGATACCAGTAACGCGCCGTGAGCTGGTCAAAACGATGTATCAATGGGGAGCTCGCAACTGCGAAATTCATTTTGCACAGGTGCGTGGAAATTGGTCGACACCCGACGGCGTGGTCATGCCTACCTTTATGCCGGAAACTGGATAGCGCCCAAACGTTTTACTGTGATTTTCACCAACGCTTGAAAGCAGGGAATTCGTGTCAGACCAAGAATTGAATCAATCCAATCCGAATCAGATAGCCATGGTCTTGACCACCACTGATTCTCAAGCCGTTGCCGAAGCGATCGCCAATGAACTAATCTCAAACAAACTTGCCGCGTGCGTCCAAATCGATGGGCCTATTAAAAGTGTTTATGTCTGGGAGGACCAACTAGAGTCGTCTCAGGAGCTGCGGCTATCAATCAAAACAACGCAAGCAAAAGTTGCAGAGATCGTCGAGTCAATTAAAACATTACACAACTACGAGCTCCCCCAGATTCTCTCCATCCCGATCTCCGGCGGGAATGACGACTACTTAAAATGGGTTGCCGCCCATATCCAATGAAGCAATTCCCCTGAAACATCTGATGAGGAAAGTGCGGATGAGAGGATTTGAACCTCCACGCCCTTGCGGGCACTAGAACCTGAATCTAGCGCGTCTGCCAATTCCGCCACATCCGCTTGTGCGACTGCAAGATTATCGTGGTTTTCATCTGTTTGTCGAGAGTCGCTTTATCGGAGTTGTTACTTTTGAACTGACTGTTTGTCAAAAAAACATTTTCTATGCGAATTTGGAAAAAGTTTGGTTCTCTGGCTCTTGAAATCGCTCAACCAGTAAATCATCCTGTCTTCATTAACAATCTGGGTCGAACCAACTCGCTCTGCGATCCATATATTAGTTAAGAGACAGCTTAACCACTCGCACAGGATGAACACCCAGATGAATCGATACTCACTTGTTGCCATATTTTTTACAGCGATTTTATTTCCTTCTTCGCAAGCCCATGGAAACAGTGATTGGTTTCGGCATTCAGCCATCTCTCCCGATGGAACCACGATCGTCTTTAGCTATCAAGGCGATATTTATTCGGTTCCCGCCGAAGGTGGAGATGCGAGGCCGCTGACGATTCACGATGCGTGGGAAGGGCATCCGGTCTGGTCTCACGATGGAAAGAATATAGCTTTTGCCAGTGATCGACATGGCAATTTGGATATCTTCGTGATGCCTGCTGAGGGGGGGAAAGCACACCGTTTAACATTTCATAGCGCTCACGACGTGCCAACCGATTTCACACCAACCCACGACGGCGTGTTGTTCACGTCCGGCAGAACCGACAGCGCCGAGGCAAGCCTGTTCCCAACCAGTCGATTAGCTGAGCTTTACCAGGTATCCACAGAAGGTGGTACGCCCCGCATGGTTTCAACCATTGCCGGTTCCGAGGCTCGATACAGCAACGATGGAAACCAAATTCTTTATCGCGATGAAAAAGCGTACGAGATACCATTCCGAAAACATGACATCTCCGCATTCGCTCGCGATATCTGGAAGCACGATCTGAAATCAGGGAAACATTCACAATTAACCCAATTCGATGGTGGAGATCACAATCCAGTTTGGGCTAATGATGGAAATGTCTATTACCTCTCGGAGGAAGGTAACAATAATTTCAATGTATGGAAGATGGACGCCAACGGTAAAAAGAAACAGCAAATTTCAAAATTTGAAACACATCCCGTTCGCCACCTCACCACGTCAAAAGATAACACACTTGCCTTCACACAACACGGACAACTCTACACTCAAGTTCCAGGGCAAGCGCCTAAGGAACTGGAGGTCCGTTTTCGAACGGACGCACACGACAACGACTACATCACAACTCCCGTAAGTAGCGCGATCAACGGCTTTGCCGTTTCGCCCAATGGGAAAGAAATTGCCTTTGTAGCGCGCGGAGAAGTCTTCGTCACCAGTCGAGATTTCACCACCACCCGACGGATCACCAACACAGCCGAACAGGAACGAAGTGTTTCCTTCCACCCCGATGGAAGAACGCTGTTATACGCCGGCGAAAGAGGGGGGAAATGGAAACTATATGAGTCGACGATTGCCGACAAGAATGAAAAATACTTCTTTGCTGCCACTCAAGTGGAGGAAAAAGAGATTCATTCGGCTGATCGCGAGAGTTTCCAGCCAGCCTATTCTCCCGACGGAAAACAAATCGCCTACCTTTCCGGGCGGGATGAAATTCAGGTACTGAATCGCGATAGCGGTGCAACCCATGTCGCTCTGGGTCGCGAACACAACTATTCATATTCCGACGGTGACATTGCCTTCGCCTGGTCGCCTGACAGTAAATGGTTGATTGCTGATTACGCCCCGCGTGACCGATTGTTTATCACAAATATTGGCATCGTACCCGCTGATGGCTCAGCACAACCAGTCGACATTAGCCATTCTGGCTATTTGGACACCGTACCAGGCTGGGGACGGGCAGGGGACGTTGTTTATTGGGCGAGCAGTCGATATGGACAACGTGATCACGGAAGCTGGGGGCGTGAACTCGACATCATGGCCACCTTCCTAACGCAAGACGCCTATGACAAATTCACACTCAGTAAAGAAGAGTACGAATTAGCAAAGGAATTGCGCGAAGCAAACGAAAAAAATGAAAGTAGTTCTGAAGGGAAAAAAACCGACTCCGTTAAAAAGGTCGAAATTGACTGGAACGACCTCGATGACCGTACTGTCCGGCTAACACGGAACTCGGCGGATATCACTTCCGCGGTGCTGAATGAAGACAATACTAAGTTGTACTATTTGCTTCGTCACGCGGGAGGCAATGAGTTATGGGAGCGTGACCTGCGTGAAGGTCAGGAAAAATTGCTCAAGAAAATGGGTAGTGGAAGCGCATCTTTCGTCCTTTCAAAGGATGGAAAAACACTCTTTTTCAAGTCGGGCAGCAGCTTGAGTTACGCTGACGTTAGCAGCCCGGAAAAGAGCAAGCCTATTTCGCTCGAAGCTGTTATGGAGCTTAAACCGGCTGCCGAGAGAGAATACATGTTTGAGCACTCATGGCGCCAGATCAATGATAAATTTTACAACCCGTCTTTTCACGGAATCGATTGGAAAGCAATGAAACAGGCTTATCAAGCGAAACTTCCCTCGATCAGTAACAACCGAGATTTTGCCAATCTGCTGGCAGAGATGACCGGAGAATTAAACGCATCGCACATTGGCGTAACTTACCGGCCATCCCCCTCCAAAACTGGTGACCGCACAGCGGCACTGGGTGTACTGTTTGATCTCACTGATACGAAAGGGCCATTGGAAATTGTCGAGATTCTGGACAAAAGCCCTCTCAAGCAGGCAAAAAGCGCGATCAAGCCGGGTATGAAATTAACTGCCATCGATGGCGTTGCACTCGATGGAAAAACCAACCTGGCTCAGTTATTGAATCACAAGGCAGGGAAACGTGTTCGACTCAGCATCCAGCGTACTGACGGTACGAAATTTGACGAAGTCACAAAGCCGATTTCCACCGGAGCCGAAGGGCAGTTACTCTATGAAAGATGGGTAAAAAATCGACGTGATTTAGTCGACAAACTCTCCAACGGTCGCCTGGGTTACGTTCATATTCGCGGCATGAATGACGCAAGCTATCGCGTTGCCTATTCTGAAATCCTTGGACAACACTTCGACAAAGAAGCGATCATAGTTGACACTCGATGGAACGGCGGAGGCTGGCTACACAACGATTTAGCGAAACTGCTCAGTGGTAAGGAATACGTCACCATGCATGTCCGTGGCCGCGAATATCGAGGCGATTCTCTTGACCAATGGAATAAACCATCGATCGTGGTCATGGGAGAGGGCAACTACAGCGATGCCAACGGTTTCCCGTTTGCCTACCGCGCTTTAAAGATCGGTGAACTTGTCGGCATGCCCGTCCCCGGTACGATGACCGCAGTCTGGTGGGAAACGTCTTTGTCAGGCGATATGCGTGTCGGTGTTCCTCAGGTCGGAATGAAAAACAAACAGGGGGAATATCTTGAAAACAAACAGATGGAACCCGACCACAAGGTCATGAACGATCCGGAATCAGCCTCGAAGGGCGAAGACAATCAAATTACCCGAGCCGTTGAGGTGATGCTCAATCAACTAGATTCCAAGAAGAAAAGAAAGCCTTCTGCATCGAAGTAAAGCCGAAAGCATTTATCCCATCGGAACGAAAAAAACAGGAGCCCCAGCTTGATGTCCAAAATCGCGCTGAGCTTGTCGCTTCTAGTTTGTATTTCTCATGCGGTGGAATTGACCTCTGCCAAAGCGGACAACGAACTTGGGATCACCAAAACACAACCCTCCAGCGGTTACTACGTCGCCTACGAAGACGTTTATTTAATTCCGTACTCGTTGGTGATCCCCGGAACTGAATCTTCGATTGAAATGGTTCCTGTTCCCGCTGGAAGATTCAAGCTCTCGCTCCCGCCAGAAAATGGAAAACAACAGTTGGTCGAGGTGGACGTTTTGCCGTTTTGGATTGCCAAAACTGAAACAACGTGGAAACAATACGAACCGTTTCTAAACTTGGGTTCCGTCTTCCGTCAGTTCGATCAACTGAAAATCCGTCAGATCAATTCTGACAATGAAATTGACGGCGTGACAGCGCCCAGTCTGATTTATGATAAAGATTACCGCATGAATCAGTACGGCGGGACACCAGATCATGCGTTGGGAACGGTGTCGCAATTTGGAGCCAAAGCCTATACCAAATACCTGACCAAATTGACCTCCACTCCCTATCGTTTGCCTAGCGCAGTTGAATGGCAGTACGCTGCAAACGCTAATCGAAAACCCACGGCGACACCGGCAGGTGTTTTCAATAAAACCGCATGGACTCGCAACAACTCCAAGACCCGTCAAAAAGTAGCTACTAAATTCTCCAACCCTTGGGGAATTTATGACATGCAGGGAAATGTTGCCGAATGGGTACTGGATGGACAGGGACTGATCCCATCAACTTTGCTCAATAAAGCCACCCTCAACTCCCTGACCGCCGTTGTCTGGCCAACGGAATACAGAAAACGTGCAGCACTTGGAGGGTCATTTCTTGATCTACCAAAAGACTGCCAAACCGACTCCCGAAAAATATCGGGAGCGAGCCTTTACGAAGAAGAGCCTATGCTACCCCATAGTCCCCACTGGACGACTTCGATGGCAGGGCAGGCCATCGGATTTCGAATCGTACGCCCCTTTAGTCGAACCATCCCACAAGAATTGGCGAACCGATACTGGGAGCCAGATCATCCGGAAATCACCGAGGCTCTCAAGGTGAAACGAAGGTCAGGTTACGCAACTCGAGGGCTCGTGGACCCCGAGTTGCCAACTGCAACCAAGAATCTCATTCAGCAAAACAAACGACCCTAATCAAATCCAGACTGCCTTACTTAATCTTTTACTTGAGCCCTCATCCACTGATACAGCTCGGGCGTTGCGTATGCGGCAGACCAACAATTGTGGCCGACATTTTCCATCGTGGTAAATCTGACCTGGGTGCCCCCCGCTTCTTTAATCGCATCAACCATCTTTACAGACTTTTCAAACGGAACAGGCTTATCCTGATCTCCATGAAAAACCCAAATGGGAACGTCAACCAAGTTAGCGGCCTTGGCGGGATCCCCACCGCCACAAATTGGAGCAACAGCGGCAAATCGAGCAGGGGAATTCGTCGCCATCGTCCAGGTTCCATACCCCCCCATACTTAGCCCCGTCAAAAAGATACTATCCTCATTGACTCGGTACCGATTGGTAATGGCATCCAACAACTCAGTCAATCGCTTTTGCTGCGTGTCTGAAGACCAGCGGTCTGACCGTGGACACTGTGGCGAGACAATAATATAAGGTAAGTCATCACCACGAGCAGCGAACTTAGGTGGCCCCCATTTGGCAACCAAACTCAACGGCCCATTACTCTCTCCGCGACCATGCAGAAAATAGAGCAAGGCAAACTCCTGATCACTTTCAGTAGAGTAGTTTTTAGGTAGATAAATCAAATAGGGCACCTTAGCCCCATCACTCGATTCAAACACAGCCTCTATTTGCTGACCTGGCTGACCTTCCGAACTTTGGGCAACAGCAGGCCGTCCCGAAATCGCGCAGGCCGCTAACATGATTAAAACAAAGCAACTACTGAATTTCATTATTCATCCGTTGGGTAAAATGGTTTCGATCAACTCTCCGATGGCTACGAAATCAGCCATTCAAACAGCAACGTCTTTAGTAGCGAGGAATTTCCGGATCGACGGCAAGGCTCCAGGCATCAATCCCCCCTGTCATATTCTGAACCTGCTGGAAGCCCTGGCCAAGCAACCATTGGCCAACGTTGTGACTTCGTCCACCGTGATGGCAATGAACCACAATTCGTTTTTCACGATAGGGCTCCAACTCATTCAAGCGTTGGGGAGTTTCATTCATGGGAATCAACAATGCCCCATCAATTCGACAATGTTCAAACTCTTGCGGTTCCCGACAGTCGAGCAGCAAAAAATCGGCCTCACTGGCCAACAATTCTTGGACGCTTTGGACGTCAATTTCGAAAGGCAATTCGTTTTGTTCAGTTGGAGTTGACATTAAAACTTATGTAAATCAAAAAAATTATGATAACTTAAAATACGGCCAGCACTATTATTCTAAATCAACCGGCACTGACAAGACACTATGACTCCGAAACACAGAATCAATAGCTCACACACTTCTAGCGTCGTGGTTAACCACCTCCGTACGTCGGCTTCATGGTTGGCACTCGTGTGCATTCTAACGCTCTTTGTCGGCAAGCCCGCATTCTCGCAAGAGAAAATTGACTTCTCACACGACATTCTCCCGCTCCTTAAAAAGAAATGTGCAGCCTGCCACTCCAATGGCGTCTACAAAGGCGGATTGTCACTTGAAACACGTGAGCAACTCATCGACTCGGGGAACATCTCGCTTGGGAACCATCTGAAAAGCGAGGTATTTTCGAGATTAACTTCTGAGGATCCTGAAGAATTAATGCCTCCCGAGGGCTCGCCGCTGACCGCTGTAGAAATCCAAAACGTGGCCGCATGGATTGACGCCGGGCTCCCTTGGCCTGCTGAGATCACGTTAAAAAAACAACAGTTCAAAAGACCACTCGCCCTTCGCGCGACAAACCTGCCCACAGAAACAGGTCCAAAAGACAACCCGATCGACTATTTCATCGACCAGTATTTCCAGACCAACAACATCGAAACACCCCAACTCCTTTCTGATCGAGTATTCCTCCGCCGCGCGAAACTTGACCTCCTTGGATTACTTCCAACTCCCGCTGAAGTCACCTCTTACCAAACTGACAATCGCAAAGACAAGCAAACAAGATTGATCACCTCGCTGCTTTCGCAAGATCGAGACTACGCGGATCACTGGATGTCATTCTGGAATGACTTACTTCGCAACGACTACGTCGGCACTGGATATATCGACGGGGGGAGAAAACAAATCACAAAATGGCTACACCAATCACTAATCGAAAACAAACCTTACGACAAATTTGTCCGCGAACTAATCAATCCAACAGCAGACTCGACAGGATTCATTAAAGGAATCAAATGGAGAGGCAGGGTGAATGCTAGTCAAATTGAACCACTTCAATTTTCTCAAAACATTTCGCAAGTGTTTTTAGGCATCAACATGAAATGCGCGTCATGTCACGACAGTTTCATTGACGACTGGAGACTTGACGACGCCTATGGCCTGGCTGCGATCACCGCCCAACAGCCACTCAAAATCCATCGTTGCGACGTCCCAACAGGACAAACTGCAACGAGTAAATTCGTTTTCCCGGAACTAGGGAATATCGACCATTCCCTGCCACGTGAACAACGGCTTGAACAATTATCCCAATTGATGACAACCCAAGAAAACGGGCGGTTTGCGAGAACGATCGTCAACCGCTTGTGGCACCGCATGACAGGACGGGGACTCGTGCATCCAGTGGATGTCATGGCAAACGAAGCCTGGTCTGAGCCTCTGCTCGATTTTCTCGCGGAAAACCTCGTCAAAAACGACTACAACCTGAAACATACGTTGCAACTCATTGCGACTTCAAAAATTTATCAGTCACAATCGGCAGCAGCTGAATCTGCTGACGCCAATAGCTACTTGTTTCTTGGAGTTTCCACCAAACGCATGACAGCAGAACAATTCGTCGATTCTGTCTGGAGTTTGTCTGGAACCGCTCCCAATAAAATCGACGCTAAGATTACGCCCACTGGCCGGAAAAAGACAGTTGCCAATTGGATTTGGAGCAACACTCCCGCGCTGTCATCCCCAGCCAAAGAGACCGTCTATTTTCGAAAACGAATCACACTCGAATCACCGCCTTCAGATGCCTATTGCATCGCAACTTGCGATAACGAATTCACCCTTTGGGTAAATGGCAAACGCGTTTCTGAAGGGAAAGACTGGACCCAACCCGTCACCTCTAATCTCCGTGACCATCTGAAGGTAGGCAAGAACTCAATTATCGTGAAAGCAGTCAACCATGGAAACAGCCCGAATCCAGCTGGATTTGTTGCCGAAGTTTTACTTCGAAACAGTCCAACTGAAAAATGGCGAAGCATCTACACCAGTGCAAACTGGGAATTTACAAATCAGGCAATTACCCCCGCTGGCTTAAAGAAATCCGGGGAAGCAGCAAATTGGGCAGCAGCTAACGTAATCCCCAATGGCTGGAAGACCTATGCCGTCGTACGTCTTGGCATCGAATCAGCCAAATTGAATACGGAACAATCACTCAACCCGGTCTCGACGCCCCGTGCATCACTAGTTGTTTCAAATTTACTGATGCGTTCTTTAGGACGTCCTAATCGAGAGCAAGTGGTGACAACTCGCCCGGATTCGCTTACGACCCTACAGGCATTAGACCTAAGTAATGGAGCCATTTTGGCGGCTTGGTTGAAAACCGGTGCAAAAAAATGGAGCGATCTTCAAAAGGACAACTCCTGGTCACACCAACAACTGATCAACGAGATCTACAGTGAAGCACTTTCCCGACTTCCCAATGCTCAAGAACTGGAACTGCTTAAATTCACCGACCAAGTCAACAAAACCGAAGCCATCGAAGACGTCCTCTGGTTGATCGTGATGCTACCCGAATTTCAGTTAATTAACTAAACGACATTTCATTAAGCAGCACCAAATTATCCAATTCCTACTCACTCAGTGATAGAATTTAAAATGTCCAGCACAAACGAAACACGCAGAGACTTCCTAAAAAAATCATCAGCGGCAACGATGGCAGCACTCGCGTGCGGAGCTCCCCGGCTGGCGTCTGCAAAGGTATCCGCTCCTGCGGCCACGGCGGACACCTGCATTTTGCTATGGATGGGTGGTGGTATGGCAGCACCTGACACATTTGACCCAAAACATTACGAACCTTTTAAAAAAGGGCTTCCAGCCAAAGATATCATCTCAACTTTTCCGGCAATCGATTCGGTTATCGACGAAATCAAGCTGACGCAAGGGTTAGAAAATATCGCTCAAGTTCTTGATCGCGGTACCTTGCTTCGCTCTCACGTCCAGGCCGACCTCGGTAACATCCTGCATTCTCGTCACCAGTACCATTGGCACACGGGATACGTTCCACCTCAGACTGTAGCTGCCCCGCACATTGGAGCATGGATGGCAAGGCTTCTCGGGCCTCGCAACCCGGCCATCCCGGCATTCATCGATATCGGTCAGCGTCTCGAGGGAGTCGGTGAAAAAGAAGAATTAAAGGCATTTCACACGGCTGGTTTTTTAGGGAGCGAATTTGGTCCCTTCGTTCTCCCATATCCCGACCAAGCGATCGAGTCAGTACGCCCACCAAAAGGAATGACTCCCTCTAGGTTTCAGGCTCGACATCAAAAATATCGTGAACTAGTGAATCAAACACACCAAGATCGCGTCTCGGATTACCAAAAAGAATCCATGATGAGATCCATGGAGAATGCCTACCGACTGTTAAGCTCACCCGAACGAACCGCATTTGACCTCACACTTGAGCCCAAATCATCTTATGACCTTTACAATACATCGCGATTTGGACAGGGGTGTTTACTCGCTCGCCGACTCACCGAAGCTGGTGCAAGATTCATTGAAGTCACTACTGAATATGTTCCTTTTGTTTCATGGGATACCCACGAGAACGGCCATACAACGGTCGCCAAAATGAAAAAAGATATCGATCAGCCTGTCGCTCAGTTAATTCTTGATCTTGAGGAACGAGGCCTACTCGATCGAACCCTGGTCGTCCTCGCCAGCGAATTTAGCCGGGATATGATGATCGAAGGCGTGCCGGGGAGCACCGCGCGTGATCAGTCTCGAGCCAAGGCAGACATTTTGTCTGAAATGAAACAATATGGACTCCACCGTCACTTTACCGGCGGAAGCAGCGTCTTGATGTTCGGCGGAGGAATCGGAAAAGGAAAACTGTATGGAAAAACTGCCGACCAACGCCCTTGCTTGGCAATCGAAAACCCCGTCAGTATTAGCGATCTGCATGCAACGATCTTTCAAGCAATGGGAATTGCTCCAGATACTGCTCTCGACGTCGAACAGCGTCCCTTCTACGTCACGGAGGACGGCAAAGGCCAACCTGTTCAAGATCTATTTGCCTAACCTACCTGCTAGAGTCTGGTGAACATTCATGACAAAAACGATATATTGTAACGGCTGGCTATGTACAGCCCGTCGATTATTTGATGCAACCCATCCATTCTTCTCCGCTACCTAGCCAATGACACCCCGCGAATTCTCAATTGAAGTCGTCGAAAAACTCCAAAACGCTGGCTTCGAAGCGTTCTGGGCCGGAGGCTGCGTACGCGATCAAGTCCTTGGGATAGAACCACAGGATTACGACGTTGCCACCAATGCCACACCCAATCAAATTCGCGACACATTTGGAAAAAATAAAACGTTGGCCATTGGTGCGGCCTTCGGAGTGATTACGGTTCTCGGCCCCAAACCTGCCGGGCAGGTCGAAGTGGCCACCTTCAGAAAAGATGGTGGCTATTCCGATGGTCGTCGCCCCGATAGCGTTGAATTTACGGATGCTAAAGAAGATGCCCTCCGCCGCGATTTCACCATCAACGGGATGTTTTTTAATCCCTCGACAAACCAACTGATCGATTTCGTCAACGGCAAGGAAGATCTTGGCAAGCGTTTGATTCGCGCGATTGGGATCCCCGAGGATCGCATCCAGGAAGACAAATTGCGGATGCTTCGCGCGGTTAGATTCGCTGCGACGTATGAATTTAAAATCGAACCGGAAACGATCCGAGCCATTCAAAGCAACGCCACAGAACTAACTGTCGTCAGTGGCGAACGAATTGGAACCGAAATGCGCAGAATGCTCAGTCACGCTAATCGCGGAACAGCAGTTTCATTGTTGCAGGAAACTCGATTGATTGAAAAAGTCATTCCCAATGCTGCCTCGCTTTTCCCTAACCAAAAAACATGGGACGATCTACTTTCTCAACTGCGCCGACTCGAGGGTGATTTTGAATCCGCACTTGCGGTTCTGCTGGAGCCAATATTTTCTGATTCAGTTTTAGGTTCAGTATCCGACGGTTGGAAACTATCCAACCATGAAATCAAGACAGTTCGCTGGATTCATCAAAATTGGAAAAAACTCATCGATGCGGAGCAGCACCCTTGGTCCGTCACCCAGCCACTTTTAATCCAGCGTCAGGCTCACTCAGCCCTGGCGATGGCCGCCTGCCAAACTGAAGTGGTCGGTACTGGAATTCAATTTTGTCGTGATCGACTCACTTGGGAAACTGAAAAACTCAATCCACCGCCGCTGCTCGATGGAAGCACATTAATTAAAATGGGAATCGCGCCCGGTCCAAAGTTTAGCCTGATCCTCGCAGATGTCCGCACCGCCCAACTCGACGGCGAAATCTCAACCCCCGAACAAGCGGTGGAGAGAGCACAACAATCGGTTGGCTAATTGATTCCAGCAATGGCCTTCGAGACAATCAGTCGTATAATAAAACGAGAGCAAGCGAGTTGCTACCATTATTAACCGGAGTTACGTTTGAAGCTTACTGTATCCTGTCCTGATTGCGGTAAAGTATTTCGCAACCTAAAACCCGAATTGGCGGGGAAAAAGGCGCGATGTAGTTGTGGCAAACTGGTAAGACTGGGAGCAAAGAAAAACTCTGCTTCAGAAACTTCAGCAGTTTTGCCAGCAGAATCTCAAGACGCCTCCCAAAATCCGGGGCAAGGATTACCCACCGTCCCACCTGAACGCTCTCTACCGGCTGATAAAAAAACAAAAAGAAAAAAACGACGTGGACGGGCGGTAGAAATTCCAATCACGGTTTCCGTCTCTTCACCAGGAACAGAAAAACCACTCTTCAAAGACACTTACGGTGACTTAGATGATATTTTAGCCGGCGCAGGTGACTCCGCCCCCCTGAGAATTCCTCGACCGCAAGAAACACCAAACGCTGCTAAGAATGAATCCTCCACTTCAGAGGCTCAGGCCAAGTCTTCGGAGCCATCCCAAATCGGTGTGATTGCGGGTCTACTTTCCGCCACACTCGCTATCTGGTTTGGAATACTCATCGCAACATCAAAATTTGCGCTCATCGACTGGCCTTTGATTCGCAATCTATCCAATTCACTACAGAGTTTGTTTCACGTTAGTTTTGGAGAAGCAGAAGTCACCACGACTTTCAAAGCTGTATTCCTACTGCTCGGTTGGACGCTCTGGTTGGCAGCGATAGCACTGATCGTTTTAGGCATGGGTCAATTCCTCAACACATTGATTCAACTTTTGTTAAAGCAGCCGTTGATTAAACGGATCGATGGACTAACTGGAATCTGCGCGATCACTCTCTTATTGCTGATGGTTGTCCTCATTTTCACACAGATTACTTTTTCGAATGCCGAATATCAACGGCTCGAAGGTTACAATCTCCCCTTCGCAACGGAAGAGGAAAAACTTGCGAATGTAATTCAATTACAAGCGGCCGAAGGAGACCGGAGCGATTCATTTAC
>JAALLA010000063.1:0-8419 GCA_011087765.1 Pirellulaceae bacterium | reverse complement strand
GGAGCTCGGATAATCTTCGCCAGTTCACCATGGTCAAGCCAGGCCAATTGACACCGATTACAGGTGTTCAGGACGAGGTTGCCCGGACCATAGTAGGGATGTGAATCCATCTTCTCCCGGCAGGCTGGGCAGGCGTCATAAATTCCCAACTCTTGAGGATTCAAAGGTTGCGGGCGGTCATCCGGGCCCTGATAAGCGGATCGCATCTGTGCAATCAATTGCCCGAGAGATTGCGAAGACGTTACGAACCCGCGACAGTTATTACAAAAACAGACCTGAACCGAATCCGTAATCGATCCAACTTCCAAACAAACCTCGCACTTAGGACATAGAAAACTGGTAGTTTGACCACACGACGTGATCGGAACCAACCCTTCGTCTAACCCGTTGGGAAATTGATACACATTACAACTACGGCAACAGTGATGCGACTGCCCATAGACTTCTTCCAAAACACCATCGCACGACAAACAATTCATCACGACCTCAAGCCAGAGAGAGAACATCCTCACAGAAACTCAAGTCTACGTTATGTTTGTTTAGTGCAATAAATTTTGCCACCCAAACAGACGTGTTTTCAACGATTCAAATCGCCATGCACCGCCAAAATCAATTGGTAATCTCAGGCATCACGCCTCGAAGCCATGAAAATCCTTGATCACATCCCACGTTTCTTGCGGGCTGTTGGTGTACTGAAACAGGTCTAAATGACTGTCTTCAATTACTCCTTCGTCAGCCAGAAATTGAAAATCAATTATCCCGTCCCAATACTCTTTGCTGTAAAGAATGATCGGAATATCTTGCATTCGCCCTGTCTGCCGTAACGTTAACGTCGTAAACAATTCATCGAGCGTACCAAATCCACCTGGAAAACAGACCAATGCTTTGGCTCTCAGCAGGAAGTGCATTTTCCGAATAGCAAAATAATTAAACTGAAAACACATTCCCGGCGTGATGTACGAGTTGGGTGTTTGTTCAAATGGAAGCGTGATGTTTAAAGCCATCGACTGCCCTCCAGCTTCAAACGCACCTCGGTTGGCCGCTTCCATAATTCCGGGACCGCCACCTGTTTTGATAATAAACTCACCATCGTGAAATTGTTTATTATGATTCGTAACTAATTTTGCAAACTCCCGACACTCCTCGTAATACTTCGATTTATAAAGCACACGTTCGGCTCGAATCATCATTCGTTTTGCATTGGGATCATCAGGCGATTTTTCGATCGCTGCTTTCGCCTCAGCCATCATCACCTCCCCTTCTTCACGAGGAGCAACCTGAGTTCCACCGAAGACAACAACCGTCGACTTAATACCAAGACTATCAAGGCACATCTCTGGCTTAAGAAGCTCCATTTCTAAACGCAGCGGCCGTAAATCTTCTCCGCGTATAAAGTCCTGGTCCATGTAGGCCAGACGATAACTTGGATGATCCATGATTTCCTGAATTCGCTTATCACTCGCTTCTTTATCGCTCACGTTGTTCCTTCCGGAATCCTGAATTTGACCACATTAAAAACGTCTGTGCATTGTGTTGATTCCCCATGCCTGTGGCAATGCCAGTGCAAGTCGGCTTTCTCCATATTTTGGCGATGGGTTGCATCAATCAGGGCAATCCTTGCCAATTCTCCCGCTCCAATTCTCAAAAATCTCACCCAAAAATTTCTTTTGGCAAAGATAGCGTTAGAGAAATTTGGACAAAGCACCGCCCCTCGCAGCCATTGCATCGACTCGTTTACTAATCTCTGGATTTTCAATGAGAGGTGGAGCGTGATGCGATTTCACCCTCGCGTCAATCACGAGACTACCACCGCAACCCCAATGCTTGTCTTGAATAGATGCATCAATTCCATCAATATCAACGGCAGGGTTACTACGGGTGAAAACCGTCCAGAGGAAGTTATTGAGGGATCTGGCGGTAAATTCACTGTCATCCACCAAAAGCACTAAAGGAAATCGGTTGATCGGAGACTTCCCTGAGAAGGCGGCGCAGAATGAGCGAAGAATCGGATCTCGTCGGTTCCCACTCGAACTCTTCGAAGCAGAGACCGCGAGCACACCCGGAATACAAATCCGTGGATTTCCATAACCTTCAGGTAAACTCAAACTGGTTGGTATCTCGACCGGAAGCTCACGAACTGAAGGCCCGACTGCCGCGACGACGACTTTGGAACCCTGATTCAGACCGGAACCCGAATAATCCAAGGTGTCAATCGTCGTCTGGGTTTGGAAGTGCAAATCTCGTTTCCAGTCCACGCGCTCCAACATCCGCACAAAGAAAGATTTTATGTCATCAATATCAAGTTCAGGATCGCAGGCTTCGTCAATAATCCAAAGATATTTTGCCAAGGACATCTGGCCCTGGCCGAGAACGGCGTTCGCCTGGGTCAACAACTCCTGAGGGCGGTCCGTCGGACGGTAGGGCACGTAACGCTCACTGCCAATCGCCAACAACAGAGGATGGACGCCCGACGCATCGACCGCGTTCACGGCCTTAATTCCAGGCAGGACCGTGGGAATCACCGGCCCGGTCAGTTCATGGATCAACTCTCCAAACACAGTATCTTCTTGAGGGGGCCGACCCACCACAGTAAACGGCCAGATCGCGCCTTTGCGATGATAAACCGACTTCACGTTCAACACGGGAAAATCATGCGTCAGACTATAATAGCCAAGATGATCCCCAAACGGCCCCTCAGGCAGTTGCCGTTGTGGGTCAATCGTTCCCGAGATACAAAAATCAGCCTGAGCATAAATCGCTGCTGCATTGGTTTGCTTGACCATTTGAATCCGATGCCCCGCCAGTGCCCCGGCAAATGTCAGTTCAGACATCCCTTCGGGGAGCGGCATCACCGCGGCAACCGTCATCGCCGGGTTCCCACCTACGAAAATATTTACATGAAATGGCTTGCCGGCATCCATCGCTGCTTTATGCTGCACCCCGATCCCCCGATGAATCTGATAGTGCATCCCAACTTCCTGGTCCGCCGCAAATTGATTTCCGGAAATTTGCACCCGGTACATTCCTAAATTTGACTTCATCAAACCGGGCGATCGAACATCCTCGCTGTAAACCTGAGGCAACGTGACGAACGCGCCGCCATCATCAGGCCATGACTTTAACTGAGGCAATGAGCTCAGACTGGTCCGGTGCTGCATAATTGGACCGGTCCGGACCGACTTCGGACGCATCTGCAGAGCCACAAAAGGCGCCCGCCAATATCTTAACGGCTGTCGCAATGCCTCACCGGGATCAACCTTTAACTGGATGGCTCGCTGAACATTCTCGAATGCATCTCGAAAAATATACTTCGCTCGCTCAAGGGTACCAAACAAATTGGAAACCATCGGGAACTCGCATCCCTTAACGTTGTCGAACAAAATTGCGGGACCGCCAGACTGATAAACCCGGCGATGAATTTCCGCAGCCTCAAGATTTGCGTCAACTTCGTCATCGACCCGAATCAGATGCCCCGACTGTTCTAAATCGTTGACGCAATCGGTTAAATTTCGGTAGCCCATAATTTATCTAAATCTCAATTGCCTGTTTGCTATCCACAGTTACTACCACCTCGGTTCTCCCATCTTGGCAATAGATCGCACAAAATGAGCCGCAACCTCCCCCATCCGATGGGAGGCACGCAACGGCCTCTGTTGCTTTTATTCAGTGAACCGTCCTATGATAGCGAGTCTTCAATGACGGAGCAGTGGTAAATCCGGCTATCGCCATACCTCATCTTGGTTACCGCAAAACCGTCAATTCAATTCTATCTTGAAAGGTTACTGAATGAAGTTTCTCAAAGATTTCCAGGATTTTGCATTTAAAGGCAACTTAATCGACATGGCGGTGGGCATTGTGATGGGAGGAGCTGTCGCAGCCATTGTAAAGTCTTTCCTCAGCAATATCATCACGCCGCTGATCGCGAGCATCTTCAAAGTCCCAGATATGTCGGCACTTTACACAACCATTGGAACTGGCGAGACCGCATCGAAGGTCATGTGGGGCAGCTTTCTCCAAAATACACTCGATTTTATCATTCTCGCATTTGTGATTTTCATCGCCCTCAAGGTCGCCTCTCGATGGATGAAAAAAGCCGAAGCCGAAGCGGCTCCTGCTGCAGATATCGTTCTGTTAACTGAAATTCGTGACGCCCTGCAATCCAAAAGCTAACTCTGCTTCGATCCAAATTAAGAGCATTCGGCTTTGCAAACTGATCGCGATAAGATCAGGCAGTGCTCAAACGTGCTGCGAGCCGAATCTTAAAATCGCTTACTTGGTTTTTGGAGTTCGCCGAATATGTAAAGTCAATTCACCGTCATTGTCAGACAGCTCACTCCAGTTATCACGGCAACGGACATACAACTGACCTTCAACTTGGCCGGTGAATTGCCCACGCTCCCCTAACTCAAACGGCTGACCTTCGCGATAATCTTTTGAGAATATCATTCCTACCAGACGTCCTGTTCCATTGGGCCGGCCATCCGCAGTCACTTCATCCCCGACATCAACTCGCCATTTGCCTTGAGCGACGTAATCGTAAGAAACTTCAGGCCGTACAAGTAGTTTGGTTGCCTGCCAGCCGCGCAATGCTTTTGTCTTGTGAGAGATTCGACCGGTGCTCGATAAATTGGAACATTTAACATTCCAATCCCAGGCACATAAATCCGATCGATAACCATTGTCGAGATGTTTCACAAAAAAATCATACTCAAAAGAAATCTGATCTTTTACTTTCCCAAAGGCTGATTCGAATGAATCATTCCCACCCGACATCAGATTCATCCCAAGTTTTTTAAATCGGCGGTCATAATTCGGATTACTCGCCAGCATGTAACACAATGCCCACCGCCATGCGTAAGCCTGCCATGAATCACCCGTAATCTGCCCAGCGGCGACGATACTGGCAAGACTTTTTTGTGGCGAATTAACTAGATAGTCAATTACAACCGGGTCGATGTTGACGGCCGTTTCCCCGGGGATCCAGTACTGCCCCATTTCCGCCATCCCCTCTGAATACCAAACTGGCCCGGTCTTTCCGAAGGTAAGCGAACAAAATGCATGGATCGCTTCATGTTGAACCACGGAATGTTTGTCACACGAATAAACGACTGCCTTAACACCTCCCGGACCCGAGGTCGAAAGGGTTACTCCAGCAGGTTCGGCAATCTTGGCAATACCACGGGGGTCAAGTTGACCCGACGGCCATTTTCCTAAATCACGAACCACATAACATTCGATGACTGAATTGGGTCGCGCAGAAAAATAGCCGCTCACCAACGCATACATGGTTTCTAATTTCGACAGCAAAATATTTGCACTGCGGTCCGAAACATCGGTGTACAACACAAAATGCTTTGAACGCACCTCCCGAGGTTCTCCGGGTTCGTCCGAATACAAACTAAATTCTTGTTCGAGACGTTCGTGATTCGAGGTCGTGATCTGTTCTCGTTCAGGAACCATTTGAATATCGATCCGGTTCACCGCCGACTCGCCATTGGAGAACTCAAGAATATTCGCCTGGACGACGACGTCGCCGGGTTGGACTCGGTTCAAATGATCGTCAGCAATTTTCAGAACGCAGTCCTTAGAAACCGTAAATGAAATCCGTTCTTTTTTTGCCCACTTCGATTTAGGGACCTGCAGTTGCAGTCGATTCCCGGCAATACTGACTACGCGGCCCACAACATCGACTTTGCCCGCGTCTCGCCCTTCAGGTCGCTCCAGAAACTCAACTTTTAACTCCGGCTTTTCCTCGCCTGACAAAACTTCGATTGTAGAAATCTCACCTTCCGACTTACCGTAAACATTTGTTTTCCCCGTGAATTGAACGAGCATGCCACGTTCAGCCAATTTCACTGGTAGCTCACCGATGACTGCAATCTGCGCAGTAAGCCGAATGGGTGTCCCACCAATCGAAATCGCCCGCTCATCCTTATCCTGAATTTTATAGACGCCGATATCTCCATCGGCTTCCTTGATTTTGATAACCCCTGGACGGATGCGAGCTACGGTTCCCGTAACGACCTTTTGATTGACTACTGAAATTTGAAATGCGGCTGCTGAATTAGTAAACGAAAGATTCGCCACAAATAAAACAGCCACGAATATAGCTAGGTAGTGAAGAAATTTCGGCATGGTGCTAATAGTCAAAGTCGTTTCAGAACACAAATTTATCGGCGAAATGGGGATTCAAGTCCAACTTCATCGGGACACACCACCCTTAATTTTAGCATTTAACAATGACTTTAAATCAAAAATGACGGAATTTTGCTGAGACCGGACATTTCGGCTTTTCGAATAGGAGGGAAGTTTCTAAACTGTGGCACTAAAAGAGTTCCCTAGGAACTTAAATCGGGGGTGTGGCGGAACTGGCAGACGCGCTAGATTTAGGATCTAGTTCCCAAAAGGAGTGCAGGTTCGATTCCTGTCACCCCCACTTAGGCTTTTACCGTGTGAAATCAATTCATGCGGTAAGAGCCTTTTTTTTTGGCCGAACAAAAACAGGATATAAACAGAATCGGCGGCTTACAGCCCTGTTTATTCCTCGACTAGAAAAGCTACCTCAGACATAGTAAAAATCTTCTTTTTAACAATGAGCATTTTTTGCACTCGCCGCGAACCCCGAGGTTCGTCATACAGCCACCTATCACATCGCGTGCAGAATTTTGAACGCACTGTGATTTTCTCAGTGTTTGTCGATCACGCCCATTCGCTCTGAACGTTGATACGACTTTGCAGTTGGAGATTCAAAGTACAGCCTTACTGTCGAGACAACGGAGAGTTCAATTTTCATGGGGATCTCGTACGTCCCAACATCGACGTCCGCTTTTGTCCCTCGGAAGTACGTATTCTTCGGCCGATAGGCCTGAATATATGCGACGCCGCTACGATTAGATCGGTACGAATCTGCGACAGTGTTTTCAAAAGACTCGTACATTGTGTTTGGATAATGTACCACAGTTGACTCTTGCACGTTGATGACGGGGGGCGTCTCGTCAAAAACGGAAAGCAACTGTGAGCTTTTTTCCTTGGCCGCTTTGATCGCAAGATCGCGTGCATTCCGCTTCGATGCCTCGAGTCGGTCGCTGCCATAATCGAAGGCAATTATGTCCGTCACATTGAATTTGAATGCCACGTCCAACGCTTTGCGTGCCTGCTCCTCATCGTCAACCCGAAGATGCACGTTTGACTGCATTCGGTAGCCAACATTTTTTTCAACCGCAAGTTCCCGACCGCCTCGTTGCTCCATTTCGTATTCGTATCGGGGCAGCACCGCAATAAAATCTTCAGCAATATCGGCTTCGGCTATTTTGGCTTCCGATATCCAACTGGCCTTGAGCGTTTGAAACTGAATATCGATCGCGTCGCGACACGCGACGGATGTTTCCGCTTCTTTGGTCAATGCGAGCACAATTCGTATTTCAGTTGGCTTCACACGCACCTCGGATTTCGCCTCGATCGTAATGAAGCACTGGGCCGCCTCGGGTGTTAGTTCCGGCATCACGTGCATTGAATTGGAACCAAAATTAAGTCCGCCCCGCGATCCGGCCATTTGCCCAAACGACGGCGACCAACTCACAACGCTGGTAAGAATAAAAACGGCAAAAATAAACAGTGCATTCCTCATCCGCATGACTCCAGTATTATTATTGACTTCTTTAACTCTGCTAACTCTTATCATCCGGATAACCGCTGGTCAAATCGGTCTGCGTCGAACGACGTTAAGATTGAAAAACCAATTGCCTGACGACCCCGTGTACAACCCAGTGTACAACCCAGTGTGATGCCAAGTCTCGAGCAAATCAATTGTGCCATTGAATTAAACGACACAAGTCCTCAACTTTTAGAGGGTAGGAACCGGACAAAATACAACTGAACGGCTGCAGCGAGTGCCACATAAAGGAACCAAAGAGTCGCAACAATGTGAATCGCATACGGGTCATTAATTGCGCACAAGAAATCCCCATTAAACTCCGTGCCAAGGTATCCCGAGCGTCGATTGAAATGAGGCCAGCGAAATGCATCGCCTATGCAAACCATTATCGCGGCGACTGCCCCGTACAGGATATAAACAGGATAGAGATACTGGTATTAATGTGAGATAAGGTGACAACAACACATCATTGAAAGTTAGAAAGCAAATCTGCGTGGAAAATGCAAAGGCAGAACGCGATGTGAGATTGGTTTGTTGTTTTAGGATCTAGTTCCCAAAAGGAGTGCAGGTTCGATTCCGGTCACCCCCACTTTAGGCTTTTCTTGTGTGAAATCAATTCATGCAGAAAGAGCCTTTTTTTTGGATTGTTCGCTAACTACCCAATGGCTACAAAGCCGTTAATTTCTTTCTCAGTCGGTTCCAGGAGCGTTGGAAGGAGCAAGTGTCTCGTAGTGTACGCAGACCTCGTCCCAGCGGGTCAGGACG
>JAALLA010000062.1:14213-21797 GCA_011087765.1 Pirellulaceae bacterium | reverse complement strand
TTAGATCTTAATGGTGGCAGCGGAGGAGTCATGCCAACCTTTGCGGGTAACTTTTCAGCCGATGGCTACTCACACGACACTCAGGTCGTCAGTTACACGGGCCCGGATTCGAATTATGTCGGACAGGAAATTGCGTTTAATTCAAACGAGGACACGCTGACGATCGTCAACGTTACTGACAAATCAAATATGACACAACTCTCGCGAGTTGGTTATTCAGGCGCTGAGTACGTTCATCAGGGGTGGTTGTCAGAGGATCAGCGGTTTTTTTTCATGAATGATGAACTGGACGAGTATCGTTCGGATGATCCCATGAATACCCGAACACGGGTTTGGGATGTCTCTGATTTAGAGAATCCAGTTTTGCTTGGGTTCCACTCTGGTGAGAAAACAACCATTGATCATAATTTGTATGTCAAAGGTGATTATATTTTTCAGGCAAATTATACGAGTGGTTTACGCGTGTTGAAGATCAATGACGCCGCTTCGCTTGATTTCGAAGAGTGGGGTTATTTCGACACCTATGGTGCCGATGACAATGTCACTTTTAATGGTGCCTGGTCTGTTTACCCATTTTTCGAGAGCGGTAGTATTTTGGTCAGCGATCGCCAAAACGGTTTGTTCGTTTTATCGGCGGTTCCTGAGCCGGGTTCTTTGAGTTTTCTTGGTCTTACGAGTTTGGCTCTTTGTCTTCGTCGTCGTCGCAGCGTTGCCGCATAAGTCCCACTCCTTGGGTTGCAATCAGACTCAACGACAGTTCAACCTAGAATAATTCACGGCGAGTTAGTCGGTGCTTTCAGGTTTTGCGTTTTTGACGTATTTGTTGAGCCATTCAATCATCTCAGCCTGTGTGTGCAAAACCGACTGCCTTGCTCTGTATCCGTGGGATTCGTGGGGCAACATGCACAGGCGAACAGTGCCTCCATTTCCCTTAATCGCTTGGTACATTCGCTTCGATTGGATCGGGAAGGTGCCGCTGTTGTTGTCATTTTCTCCGTGAATTAAAAGTAGCGGTTCGTTGATTTTGTCGGCGTGCAAAAATGGAGAAATAGCGTGGTAGATCCCTTTGGCTTGCCAGTATGGTCGTCGCTCAGACTGGAATCCGAACGGGGTAAGCGTACGGTTATAAGCACCGCTACGAGCGACGCCTGCTTTGAAAAGGTCAGAGTGAGCCATCAGGTTGGCTGTCATGAATGCTCCATAGCTGTGGCCGCCAACGCAAGTGCGATTGGGATCGGCGACACCGAGTTCCACCGCTTTATCAATCGCGGCTTTGGCAGCGTCAACAATTTGCTCGATGAAGGTGTCATTCATGGTTTCCGGATCGCCGATTACGGGCATTGTTGCTGCGTCCATAATGGCATAACCCTGAGTCAGTAAAGTCAGGTGCGAAATGCTCCGCATGCGGGTAAATCTGGACGGGCTGCCGGAAATTTGTGCCGCAGTTTTGGCATCACTAAATTCACGGGGGTAGGCCCAGACGAGTAACGGCAAGCGAGTTCCTTGCTTGTAATTTGCTGGCAAATAAAGCGTCGCCGAAAGTGGCACGCCATCGGATCGCTCATACTTCACCAATTGTTTTTTGATTCCCCGAATTTGTGGCGTTGGATCGGGAAAAGCGGTGAGTGGAATGTTGGATTGGCCGTTCAGATCGCGTTGAAAATAGTTAGGAGGCGTTGTCGGAGTTTCGCTGTTGGTGATGATAACCGGTTTGTCGGAGTCACTGCTTTTCACGATGGCGACGACGGAATCGTAATTGCCTTCATCGCACCGCCATAGTCTTTCGGTTTCAAGAGTCTTAAGGTTTTGGCGATCAATAAAAGGAAGGTTGCCTTTGGGGGAAGCACCCGCGCCTATTCTATAAATCCAGTCACCGTCTTGTTTGGCGATGGAATGCCCTGTTTCATCGAGAGTATTGACAACGCTGCCAGGGTCACCATATCGGTCGCGGATGCTGCGGTCGGTTAATGCTTTGGGAGTTGCTTCGGGAAGTTTCAGGTCATGCAATAGCGTTCGCACCCATCGTCGATCCCGGTCATATTCGGTGGTTGTTACGATTGATGGATCTGCGAAAAAAGAAATGCCGTAGGCACGGTGCTGAACTTTTAATAGCTCTTGCGGTGTCTCGTCGAAGGGAGCGGCAAGGGTCATGTAGGAATCTCGAAATGGGATTTCAACGCTGGGGTCGCCGCCGTCAAGTGCTTCGTTCCAGATCAGAGTTGCTTCGGTGCTCGATTTCCAATTGATGTTTCGCGGACCGGTGCGGACGCCTTCAATGGGAATATTCTCATCCATTGGAATGTTGGCAACGACGAAAGAGTTGGGGCCGGAGGAGTCGGGGTTGATTTTTTGAACTGCGATGTCTCGTGGGAAACTGCGATAGGTCATTAAGTAGCTAAAGGGTTTTTTGAGGTTCGTCGTGAGAACATAATCGCCGCTTGGAGAAGGAGCCATGCCCGTATACATTTTTGGTTTTCCGATTGGCTTGACCGAGCCATCCACTCCGACGATCGACAATTGGGTCGTTGCATAATGTTCGAACAAAGCTTCGTCGTGTCCGTTTTGCAATAAATCCTGATAGGTCCGCGTGGGAGAAGTTTGCCCGTAGGACTCCTGAATGTTGGGACCGACTGTTACTTTTGCCGGAGCCGGTTCGTCACCCTGATCTTCCGGAACCAAGAGACACAACATGTGCTCCCCGTCGGGCAACCATCGAGGTCCAGCCATGATGGTGTTGAGGCGGTTAGATAGTAATCGGGGTGTTGGATCGCCGACCGTGGCAACCCAGAGTTGTTGCCCTTGGTCAGTGACAACGGCAAAAGAAAAGTACTTCGAATTATGAGACCAGGTGATACGCGATATTTTCACGTCAACCGGCAGTTTCATTCTGATATTTGATGGATTGTTTTTTAATAAATCATCGCGTTTGACCAGTGTAATTCCACGATTGAAGCTGGTTTGGAAAGGGCCGTTGGATGTGGGGTCAATTCTCATTCCCGCCAGAGCCAGCATGCGTCTTGAAACGTCTCCAATGTCCGGCATGGCATCGCGGTCGACAAGCAGCATCCACTCCCTGTCCGGACTAAAGCTAATTCCCGGTGCCGGAGCCGCGTCGATAATATCAACGACAGCTTGTGGAGGTAATTTGTAACTGGATGACTGAGCCATGAGTTCCTCACAAGCAAAGCTGAAACTGACAAGACAGGTGAAACAAAAAATTAAGTTGGATTTCATGCGACCGGTTATGTAGAGACAATGTTCTGACCAAGACTGCATTTTGACGGAACTGAATTCAATCGACAAGCATATCGCAGACGAGAAAGGTGAATGGAAAAGTAGTGGCAGGCAGATGTTTTGTCGATATTTTGGGCGATTGTGAAATAATGAATGCGGTAATCGATCTTTCTGCTATTAAAAATTTTTATGTGCAGAAGGTATGGCAGCAAACCTATTGTTTAATCCTAACTTGAAAACTGACTGGAAATGTCCGCATCAACTTGCGTCCGGTCCCAACTGACCTTATCTTCGACCGCACCCATCCGTTTGCAGTTAATGAATCCCTAGCGTTGGGCGTTGATAAGAATGGTGCTTGGGTTGGCTTGTGCTGTGTTCATCATTGAGCATGAGCAATTTGAAATAATGTGATTTCTGGAGAGCAATTGTGATTCAAGTTTTACCGGTACTGAAAGCAATGAAAGCCTGTCCCCTAACGGAAATTTTGGCATTGAAGCGGCTGGCGATCTGCTTTGTTTGTCTTCATATCTTGGCCGGCTTCAATTGGGTTAACGGTCAGGAATTGGCGAATCCCAAATATTGGCGAGGGAATCTCCATACCCATTCTCTTTGGAGTGATGGGAATGACTTCCCGGAAATGATTTGCAAGTGGTATTCAGATACGGGTTACCATTTTCTAGCCCTGACCGATCACAATATTCTTAGTGAAGGTGAGCGATGGATGAATCTTGCCACCATTGAGCAGCGGGCTGGAAAAGAAGCCATGCAAAAATATTTATCTACCTATGGGGATGATTGGGTCGTCCAGCGAGAAGTGAAATCAGAAAAAGAAACAGAGTCAAAGAAGCAGGTGCGGCTGAGAGGGCTCGATGAGTTTCGAGATAAATTTGAAGCTAAGAATGGTTTCTTATTGATTGAGGCGGAGGAAATCAGTGATCGAGCGGAGGGGCGTCCCATTCATATGAATGCGATGAATTTGAGCTCGTTGATTTCACCTCTTGGCGGAGCAACGCCCGTTGAGGCAATCAACAACAATTTGCGTGCAGCGGAAGATCAGGCTAAGAAAAATGGCGAGCCAATTATGGTTCACTTAAATCACCCAAACTTTGGCTGGGCGGTCACCGCTGAAGAATTGGCCGCCGTGACGAACGAGCGTTTTTTCGAACTTTATAATGGGCATCCAGCGGTCAATCATCTTGGCGATGCGACTCGACCGGGTACAGAGAAAATGTGGGACATTGCCAATACCATTCGAATTGACCAGTTGAATTCAGATCCTATTTATGGCTTAGCGACGGATGACAGTCATCACTACCATAATCAAGCGAATCGCGATGCGACGACCGGTAGAGGCTGGATTATGGTGAAAGCAAATGAACTGAATACTGTGGAGTTGATCGATTCAATGAACCGTGGTGATTTTTACAGTTCCAGCGGCGTCACTCTTGATTTGGTCGAAGCCGTGGAAAGCTCAGGTGAAAAGCAGCTTAGCATTAAAATCAAGCCAGTGCCGGGAGTCAAATTTACAACTCAATTTATAGGCACTCGTAAGAACTACAATAAAAAAGCGACAGCGCGCTTGGATAGTTCGGGGAAACCTGTTCGAGCTACAAAAGTCTATTCCGACGACGTTGGTATCGTTTTAAAAACAGTTGCAGGTGAAAATCCAAGTTACACGATAGAGGGTAACGAACTTTTTGTTCGCGCCGTTGTAACTTCTGATCGCCCTCACCCTAATCCCTCTTTTAAAAATCAAAAAGAGCAGGCATGGACGCAGCCGGTATTCTGGTAGCGACGTGGTTTTTTATCCAGAACCGAGTTATTCATACCCGCCATCAAAAATTGAAAGCTCAAATTGTCCAGTAATCGATTCGATTGCATGGTCAGGGTGAAATAGCTTGGGATCATAAATGGCAGTCGCGGTCTGCTGCTGCATGTCAGTGGTTGCTTCAACTACGCCCGGTAGTTGTTTTAGCTGTTTTTCAACAGCCGTGGTTCAGGCAACGCCTCAGACCATGCCGTCTACAAAAAATGTAACGCTCAAAAGTTCTACGTCTGCTACCGCAACTTTTGGCGATTCGGTCGGGGTAGATTTTGAACCGCAGCCAATGCTCAAGCCGAGTGCGGCAATGGCAGTAACTAACAGTGTGATTGATGAAAAAAAGTTCATTGTATTTTGAAGGGCTCGTGTTGAGGGATGTCTGACCACGTTGCCAAGAATTGGTTTTAAATTACCGATCACTGGAAACGCTCTGATTTTCTAATATAGCACGATTTAATTTTTTTTGTGTTGATATTCAACCTGGTGAACGGCTGACTAATCCGTAGCATTTTTTGTCTCGGCTTGAGAAAGGAATTCTTTTGCCGTCGTATACCACTTTGCCTGAATTGAATCGGCGATTGAAATCCGCAAGTCGTCTCTGTTTTTGTCAATTTCTTTGTTTAAGCGCTGGACTAATTTAGATTCCTTCTTTTCAATTTTATCATCGAGTTCGGAACGAACGGCTTTCGTAATTTGCTGGCTGACCTCACCGCCTACTTTGCCAATGCGGTCGATGCGGAACTCATCTAAGACAATGTCGGCGTTAGTGACGACAGGAGAAACAACGAAGTCGGGCGGGAATTTTAGTGAAACTGGCTTTATTTCCAGATCCACTGAGACGACAAGCCGCAGACTTGCAAAACCTTCAGCGCTAATACTGAATAATTGAACTCCCCGCAGCCACTTAGAATGACGAGCCTTCAGACTCAGTTCGGAAATAAAATGAACATCCAGCGTGAACCTGTTTTTTACCGGTTCCTTCATATTCTTAATTTGGATTGAAAACTTTTCTTTTGGGTCGCGGAGTTGGACGGAGTAACGAGTCCAGGTTCCATCGTTCACTGACTTCCGTCGCCGCTCGGTTTCTATTTTCAGTCCTTCCCGTCGAAATTTAACGCCGTCCCAGCGCTCGACCTGTCTTCCCCAGTCCTTTGTGTCTTCGAATTCGTGGGGAATATTTTCAAGAACCAGTCGAGTCAGGAGCTGATCTATTTTTTCTCCCGCGTCAGCCTGGATTGAGTTCGCCGTCCGATTCGAAGCTTGCGTTGTCGGATTAGACGTAGCTGGGGAAGTCTGTTTGGCTAGTGCCTGAGCTGAAAGAAAAGTAATGATCACGAGAACACCCGTGAGGCATAGCAAATTCAAGCGAATTTGTGCCGGCAATGATTGTCGAATTGACTTTTGGCCAATGAGTAGCATTTGGATTGGAGACTGGATAATTATTATCGCGAGTTTGACTGAAGATTCGACATTTGGCTGTGTGGAATCTATCTATCGCTTATTTAGTCAAGCAAGACTAGAGCGAAATCGGGGTGCCGCGAACACATTTGGCGTAAGTCACGGTCTGCTTGGCTAAAATTTAGCGCCAGCATGGTGGCGGCCGGATCAAGCCAAAGAAACGGCTAGCAATTTCCAGAGGACGAGACCCATTTGCGATGAATCAAGAGAAGGCAATCGTGCAGGACGATCGGTTATAGAAAGTTTCCACCGCTGTGACGGAGTGGAACCTGTTGAAGCCAAAATAAAACAGGATCCACGAAAAGCAAATGCCTTGCGTGGATCCTGTTTTCTTTTTGATTGATGCTCGATTAATCGACCACGCGAACACTCTCGGCTCGAGGACCCTTAGGCCCTTGACCTTCAGAGTATTCTACTTTCTGACCTTCGCGAAGATTTTCGTAAGTTGTTTCTTCTAATGAAGAGTGGTGGAAAAAAATATCTCCGCGCTCACCTTCAATGAAACCAAAACCCTTATCCGTTAACTTCTTTATCGTACCTTGCGGCATTTCCGCCACTCCCCAAACAAAACACAGACTTTCTTGATCGCTAACGTCTGTTTCGATGAGCTCTGAAATAAAATCCTAAACCACATTTTGTGTGGTCTGGAACTTTCTACAGATCATTGAAATTGAACATTATTGACGAGCCGTAATCGCCAATTTCGACCAACGTAACGGGCTAGATTTTAAGCGAGCTTGGGAGGCAATACAAATAAATTCACCCCATCCGCGAATCAAATTTCTTCCAAACTTCAGGGCGTTTGACGAAGTTCGCTCCATCGTTGATGATTCCGCGTCCGTCAACGGTAATGGAAATCGAGAGATTACCCGGTCGGCTATGGGTAGCATTGAGCTAATAGAAGATTAGCCTCCTTTAGTGTTTTTTCGGTTTCTGTCATTCTCACTGATAACGAGAGAAAACTAATTGACGAACATCGCCGCCCACCCTTATCGGACATTGGTTTTTCTGGAAATCGAAGGGCTTGTGGCGCTGAATCTGGTTGAAAGGTTCAAGATAGAGACCGGCCT
>JAALLA010000062.1:0-14113 GCA_011087765.1 Pirellulaceae bacterium | reverse complement strand
GCGTCGCGGAACCCCACTAGAAAAACTTACCGGTTAAAAGACAATAAGCGTATCTGAAGTACATCCTTACCAAGAAGATCCATGTCAAAATCTAAAATCATCTACACGTTGACTGACGAAGCTCCCGCTCTGGCGACTAAATCTTTACTTCCCATTGTTCAGGCATTTGCGAACACTTGTGACATCGAGGTAGAAACACGCGATATCTCATTAGCGGGTCGGGTGATTGCATCGTTCCCGGATTATTTGACGGCTGAGCAAGTCATTGCCGATGACCTGGCAGAGTTGGGAAAGCTTGTAAAAGAGCCTGATGCCAACATCATTAAGCTGCCAAATATTAGCGCCTCAGTGCCGCAACTTAAAGAGACGATCGCCGAACTTCAATCCCGGGGATATCAGCTTCCCGAGTATCCTGATGAGTTAAAGACGGATGAAGATATAGCTTTGCGAGCTCGGTACGCCAAGGTGCTTGGAAGCGCTGTTAACCCAGTTTTGCGTGAGGGCAACTCAGATCGTCGAGCCCCGAACGCTGTAAAGCAGTACGCCAAAAAGAATCCACACTCCATGGGGGCTTGGACTGCCAATTCCCAAACACATGTTGCCACGATGGGCGAGGGTGATTTTTGCTCAAATGAAAAATCAACAACAGTTAAAGCGGCGGGTGATTTGCGGATTGAGTTGGTCACTGCCGATGGCAAGGTTAGTGTTTTAAAGGCTGCGGTTCCTGTTTTGGCTGGTGAGATTGTTGACGCAACGGCGATGAGTGTCGCGAAGTTAAAAAGTTTTCTGGCGGCCGAAATTGCTCAGGCAAAAGAGCAAGGTGTTTTGTTGTCGCTGCACATGAAGGCGACCATGATGAAAGTGTCAGATCCATTGATTTTTGGGCATGCCGTCAGAGTTTTCTTCCGGAATGTTTTTGAAAAGCACCAGGACGCCCTCAGTGAGTGCGGCGTGAATGTGAACAACGGTGTTGGAAATCTGCTCGCTGAAATCAAATCGCTCTCTGACGAAAAACGACAAGAGATCGAGTCGGATATCGCTTTGGCTTACAAAAATGGTCCCGACTTAGCGATGGTCAATTCAGATCTCGGAATCACGAATCTGCATGTTCCGAGTGATGTTATTATCGATGCCTCGATGCCGGCAATGATTCGCAGTTCCGGACAGATGTGGAATGCAGACGGTCAGTTGCAGGATACAAAAGCAATTATTCCAGATAGCAGTTACGCAGGACTGTACTCGGAGACTATCGAATTTTGTAAGCAAAATGGTGCTTTTGATCCAACGACGATGGGGACGGTCCCCAACGTCGGGTTAATGGCACAAAAGGCGGAGGAATACGGTTCCCATGACAAGACATTTGAAATTGGAGAGGCGGGTGCGGTACGCGTTGTGACTGAGGCAGGAGAGGTTGTCTTGGAACACCATGTCGAGGCAGGGGACATTTGGCGAATGTGCCAGGTCAAAGATGCCCCAATTCAGGACTGGGTGAAACTGGCTGTTTCGCGTGCACGAGCGACGGGGTGGCCTGCCGTGTTTTGGCTCGATGCCGATCGCGCCCACGATTCGCAATTGATCAGTAAGGTCAATACTTACCTTGCCGATCACGATACGGAGGGTCTGGAAATTCACATTATGTCTCCAGTGGAAGCGACTCGCTATACCTTGAAGCGGTGTCATGCAGGTGAAAATACAATCTCAGTAACGGGAAATGTATTGCGCGATTACTTGACGGATTTATTTCCAATTCTTGAATTAGGTACCAGTGCTAAAATGTTATCGATTGTTCCACTGATGAACGGTGGAGGGTTGTTTGAGACGGGTGCCGGCGGGTCAGCGCCAAAGCACGTCCAGCAATTCAATGCTGAAAATCACTTGCGTTGGGATTCGCTCGGCGAGTTCCTTGCGTTAGCAGTTTCGTTAGAGCATCTCGCGGGTATTCAGGGGAATCAACGAGCTCGCTGTCTTGCCAATGCACTCGACCTGGCTACGGAAAGGCTTCTTCATGAGGGAAGATCGCCGTCTCGAAAAGTAAACGAAATTGATAATCGAGGTAGCCATTTTTATCTCGCCCTGTACTGGGCCGAGGCGCTGGCTAAGCAAACCGACGACTCCGAGCTGCGCGAGAAGTTTACACCTTTTGCGAAGCTACTTTTGGAAAATGAGTCGGCCATTGTTGAAGAACTGAATTCGGTTCAAGGCCAGTCGGTGGATATCGGTGGGTATTATTTTCCGAACCCAACGGCAGCTTCGGCAGCGATGTGTCCCAGTTCAACTCTGAATCAGGCACTTTCGAGCTTGAGCTAAGTTTACGATTTGTAGTCCAAAGGTATGAATCGGCATGATGAGTTTTGAAATTTCACTCCCACCATGGGCTGTCGAAGAAAATCAGCTATTGCCGAAATTCATTCCTGACTACGAGCAGCGAATGCGGGCGGTGATCCGATTTGCCGAAATCAATTTGGATAAAAAAACCGGCGGCCCTTTTGCTGCCGGTATTTTTGAGAAGAACTCAGGAGAAGTGGTAGGGATTGGAGTCAACCGAGTGGTGCCTGCCAATAATTCTTCTGCCCATGCGGAAATTGTTGCTATTTCGCTCGCCCAAAAGAAACTCTCGACGTTTGATTTGGGTGGTCCAGGAATGCCCGACTATCAAATTGTTGTTAATGGTAGGCCATGTGCGATGTGTTGTGGTGCGCTGCCATGGTCGGGAATTCGAAGCCTGGTGATTGGGGCATCGGGCGAACGGATCGAGTCATTGACCGGATTTGACGAAGGTGCAGTGCATCCCAATTGGCAGCAGGAATTGGAATCACGCGGGATAGAAGTCATCGAAAACGTACTGACTGAAGAAGCGGAAGTCGTGTTCCAGCGGTTTCGAGATAGTAATGAACCGGTCTACAATGGCCGTTCCGGAGACGACTTGCAGTGACGACTCTGTGTTGTTGATGAGTCGTGCAATTCGCGTTCTTGAGATATGGTGACCAGCGGTTGTGTTGCTGGTTACACTATTTTTTTGACATCCAGATCAAACACTGCGAGCCACTAATTTCATTAGGTTTACTCGATTCGTAGTTTGAGTCGAATAAGATTTCTCCGGCATCTAAGGTTTCTAGCGGGAGTGGTGTGGCATGCAGGTCCGCTAACCGGGAGCAAACATGCCATGCACCCTCAGCGGTTTTGTAGCTCAGCTTAAAAACTGAGTTCTCCAAATCCGAGTAAGTCGATAAATTCCGTGCGCTTAAAACGTCATCCACGAGCAGTTGTTTTCGCAGTGATAATAATTCCTGATACCAGCGATGCGTCTCGGGATTGAGGTCATCGGGTTGAGATTTTGTGCAGGTAAAAGCGGTTGGGTCGGAGGGCAGGGGAGAACCGTCCCAGTTGTGGTGCGGGTATTCATTTCGCCGTCCTTGATCGACCAATTGTCGCAGGCGCGGATCTTCAAAATCTGCGAAGAATGGGAACGGTGCTTCGGTGGACCACTCTTCTCCCATAAAGATCATCGGAATCGATGGATAAAGAAGGATCAAGCCGGCAGCGGATCGCTGATATTGAGGTGAGGTTAGCTGGTGTAGCCGTTTGCCGTGCGGGTGGTTTCCAACGCTATCGTGCGTTTGCAGCGCGGTGATCAGCGACTCGATGTAGCTGCGGTCGCCTAATGGGTTTTGCTTTTTTCGAACGGACTCAGTGACACGCATCGCCTCGGGCGTGCTGAAGACATAAGCGTGCTCAACTGCTTCGGCGATGTCATTTTCTTGATAGTGACGATCGGTAAGGCGAACCGCAGGGTTCCCGTGTTTATAGATCGAGTGCATCAGGCAATCAGACCAGATCGCGTCGTAGTTGGGATCACCATTGGCCAGTGGTTTAATTAAATCTGCATCGAAGATATTTGATTCGCCGATGAGATGGATTCGACGGCCTTGCGCGGATTCAATCTTTCGAAAAGAATCCTGGATTTCGCTCAGGATGTGATCTTCGCGATCGTCAAACATGTAATGCACGGCATCGAGGCGAAGGCCATCGAAATGGAATTCATCGATCCAATAAGAGACGTTGTCGAGCACAAATTGACGTACTTCATCGCGTTCAAAATTTAGTGCATCTCCCCAAGGAGTATTGAATTTTGGAGATCGGTACGGTGCGAATTCCGATAAATAGTTTCCTTCGGGGCCGACGTGGTTGTAGACCACGTCATTGATCACGGCCAGGCCGCGATTGTGGCACGCATCGACAAGGCATTTCAGTTCATTGGGCGTCCCGAAGTTGTTACTTGGAGCAAAGTAATTTACCCCATCATAGCCCCAGTTCCAGTTCCCCGGGCACTGGGCCAAAGGAAGGAATTCGACGGCGGTGATTCCGAGTTTCACTAAGGCGTCAAGTTGTTCTATCGCCGCGAGGTACGTCCCTGATGATGTGAATGAGCCTAGGTGCAATTCGTAAATAACAAGGTTTTTTTTCTCAATTCCCGTCCAGTTCTGATCCGTCCATTGAAACTGGTTCGAGTCGACGACGGCGGATGGCCCGTGCACACCGAAGGGCTGAGACTTTGAGCGAGGGTCGGGGCGTCCCATTCCGCGATTGAGTTGGAAGCGATAGAGCGTACCAGCACCGCAATCCGAGATGGTCTTACTGAAGAATCCATTTGGATCCGATTCCATGGGGTAGCGATCGCGAACATTTTCGACGTCGCCATGGCGGTCAATAATCTCCACATTGACCGATTGGCAATTGGGAGCCCAGACGGTGAACTGGGTTTGGTTTTCGCGAATGAGAGTCGAGCCAAGCGGTCGAGTGCCATGGAAAGGTTCATTAACAGATGACAAGTCGGCGTCCTTCGGGCATTCAAATAGATTTCAATTAAGAGCTTGTTTCAAGGCATCCGGCTTGAGGGTGCCACCATTGGAGTTCCAATGGGATTGCCCAGCAGATTGTCCAGACCGATTGCCCAGACCGAAGAGGGTCGGGCGTGGGATTCGCAGGCAGCCACTAAATCCGACTGATGTTGCTTTGCGGGCAATTCAAAGGAAAATTATTTATCTGTTTTTTCTGCTTCCACCACCACGAGTTCAAACTTCACCGGATCGTACTGATAGCGGCGGTTGCCGGGTAGCACTGGCAGCTGAATGTTGTTTCGTTTGATGATCTGAGACATAAATTCATCGTAGTCTTTCGGCATTCGCCCGTGTTCTGCTTTGAATAGGTTCAACGCCTGATTGACCGCAATTTTTGAAACTTCTGAAACGGCAAACCCATAGGCTCCGGCAGACGCATAGGGGTTGGCGGAGGGCTTCACTTGTAGGTCGGCGATTTTCTCGCCATCCTCAGAATTGAATTCGCCAACTTCCTGAGTTTTTTTACCGATGATTCCTGTTTTGGAACTGGTTTCGGATGCAGGAGGCTCGGCGCAACCGCCGAGAAGAATGCAGCACGCCGCCAAAAGTAGAACTGCTTGGCAAACGAAGTGCGTCTGGTTTTTTGACAAGGTCATTTAATTTTTCCTCAGAGGAATTGTGAGCGGCGATTTGTTTTTGAACCGGTTTATTGTACCACAACTGTTTTTCCATCCTGTTCGGTTGAAACGCCGAACACAATGTACTCGACTGCTTCGCCGCAGTGATTGCTCATGCGATGAATTTCATGTGGATCAATCAAGATCGCGTCTCCGCGAGTGAGTTCATGGGCTTGATCGTCCACCGTCATTGTGACCGTACCGTTTAAGATTACAAAGACTTCCTGCATGTCCTCATGGTAATGAGGTTCAAAAGATTTACCATCGGGTAACAATGACCAGTTAACCATCATCACCTGGCCATGGAACAAGTCTTTCTTGGTAGCAAGCACGCGTTTTAAAACGCCGGGATCGTCAGGGTTTTCATGGGATGCCGGAATGAATTGAACTTGGCTTCCTCGCGTGATTTGCATGCTCGGATTCTTAGTAGTTGGATTCGGTTATAGTTTGTGGAATTTGTATTCTGGACGGGAATTTGTTTTACCGATTTTTTGGTTTGCGTGATTTCGGTGTAGCATCGAAGGTTGAGCCTGTATCTTGAGGCATGGTTTGGTGCCACTGAACAACCGAGGCGGTTAATCGGCGCGTGACGTCCGGATGGTCGGAGGCGACATTGTTTTTCTCTCCTCGATCCAATTTTAGGTTATACAATTCTGCCTGAGTTCCGTCATACTCGCATAGCAGTTTCCAGTCTCCATCGCGAACGGCCAGGTCAGGGCAGTCGGAAATGCCATAAAAGGAATCTCGATCCGGTGGTCGACGAAAAAAGAGAGGTCCGTTCCGTGATTCATTTGTGTTTCCCAGAATCATCGATCCGAGCGGTTGGCCGTCAAAGCGTGTATTTGTTTTGACATTCGCAAGTGATAGGAGCGAAGGCACGAGATCCATTGCCGAAAACCAGGAATCGGTATTAACGGTTCCTGTTTTATCTGAGTCAATCAAACCGGGAGCCCAGGCGATCAGTGAACTGCGGATACCACCTTCGAACAGATGGGTTTTAAAACCCCGGAATGGACCTGCCGACCCAGCCCCTTTTTCCGGGCCGTTATCACTACAGACTAAAATCAAAGTGTTGTTTTGTAGATTGGGGCTGTTTCTCACGTAGTCAAAAAGAACGCCCAACTGTTCATCCATCGTATCGAGAACACCATGGTAGAGAGCTCGTTTGGAACCGTCGCTCCGGCGTGCTTCCGGTGGAAAAAAGGGAGAGTGAACGTCGTCCGGCCAAAGGTTGATATAAAATGGTTTTTCTTCTGATTCAGATTTTTTGATAAATTGCAGCGCTGACTGGGTGAACGATTGGGTAACCAAAGATCGGTCGACATAGGTGATTTCAGCTGGATTTCCGAGTTTGTCAGAGCCGAGCGTGTGAGCTGTTACTTTCTTTCCGTTGTAGGCGTCTTTTAAAGCGAGAATTCTTGGTCCAAGACCTTCGAAATTGGTCAGTGATTGATCAAACCCGTATTTCGAAATGAGCGGTGCCTCACCGACATCGCGTTGGCCACCCATATGCCACTTTCCAAAATGCCCAGTTGAATAACCGGACTCTTGTAAGAATCTCGCAAGCATTGGCGCTTCGGGGTTGAGCCATTGAGCCATCCCCCTGCGCTGGTTGAGTTCGCGATGAGCGAGGTAGGAAGTGATTTTCCAGCGGGCAGGGTACTGTCCAGTCGAAATTGCAACTCGCGATGGAGAGCAAATTGGAGAGTTGACATAAAATTGTTCGAATCGAATTCCCTCTTTTGCCAGTCGGTCAATATTCTGGGTTTCAACTGCTTGATTGCCAAAGCATGAAAAATCTCCCCAGCCCATGTCGTCAATGAAAACCAGAATGATATTTGGCGGTTCAGCGACTTCCTGAGCAGTGAGTTGACCTGGCGGTGCCCAGTAGGTGGTCAATGCAAGTAAGAGAGACGCCAGGGCGATTGGGTTTTTTGAAAGTTGGAAGAATTTCATGAGCTGGAACCCGTTGAAAGAAAAAGGTGAGCGTGAAAACAGAATTCACACTCACCTTAATTTATACCCTGACCGTTGTTTGAAATCGCCCTCTATTATGAAAATCAAAAATGAAAATCAAAAGATCAAATCTAGTTTATGCCTGATCAAGATAACGGTTTACGATGTTCTCCAGTAATTCCTGGCGACCGCTCTGATTGCCAGTAGTTTCGCCTTTTTCAAGCATGAGAGCTTCTAAGTCAGCTAGACCCACTTGGCCGCTTTCAATTTTTTGACCGAGTTCTGAATCCCAACTTTGGTAGCGATCGGTCACAATGGAATCAATGGCTTTGTCAGCACGAATCGCAGCCGCAATCTTTAGCCCTCGAGCAAATGCGTCCATTCCTCCAATGTGAGCGTAAAATAGATCGACCGGTTCGAAGCTCTCACGACGAACTTTAGCATCGAAGTTTACACCGCCCGGAGCGAGGCCGTATTTTAGTAAGACCAGCATGGTTTGGGTGGTCAAGTAATAATCAGTCGGGAATTGATCGGTATCCCAGCCAAGAAGTAAATCGCCCGTATTGGCATCAATCGATCCAAGGGCTCCCTGCATTCCCGCGTACTCAAGTTCGTGCATCATGGAATGCCCAGCGAGCGTTGCGTGGTTGGTTTCGATATTTAATTTAAAGTGGTCCATTAGATCGTAGGCACGCAAGAAATTAAGACAGGCTGCCGCATCGGAATCGTATTGGTGCTTGGTTGGCTCTTTTGGTTTGGGTTCGATTAAAAATTGACCTGTAAATCCAATTTCTTTTGCGTAGTCGACTGCCATGTGGAAGAACTGACCGAGGTGATCAAGCTCCCGCTTCATGTCGGTGTTATAAATGCTCTGATAGCCCTCTCGTCCACCCCAGAAAACATAATTCTCACCGCCGAGTCGATGGGTAACTTCCATCGCTTTTTTGACTTGGGCTGCGGCGTAGGTGTAAACATCTAAATTACAAGTCGTAGCTGCACCATGCATAAACCGCGGGTGCGAAAACATGTTGGCGGTACCCCATAATAATTTGACACCGCTTCGATTTTGTTCAGCTTCGAGGACGTCGGCAACTGCGTCGAAATTCGCGTTGGATTCGCGAAGTGAGTCACCTTCGGGGGCAACGTCACGATCGTGGAATGCGTAGTAGGGCACGTCGAGTTTTTCAAAAAACTCAAAAGCAACGCGAGCGCGGTTGCAGGCGTTCTCTACCGAGTTGCTACCGTCATCCCAGGGGCGAACCATCGTGCCGCTGCCAAATGGATCCGCACCCGTGCCGCGAAAGGTGTGCCAGTAACAGACGGTAAAACGAAGGTGCTCTTTCATCGTCTTGCCTTCGACGATTTCGTCCGGATTGTACCACCGGAAAGCAAGTGGGTTATCGGAGCCTGGCCCCTCGTATTGAATCTTATTAATTTCCGGAAATGCGTTGGTAGTGGTCATGATAGCCCTTGCTGTGGTAGGTTTTGCGTTCATTGTTTCTCAATAAAAACCATTTGCCAGTAGAGGATGCGTAAAATATCATAGAGATTTCACCGACCTGGGCTGGGGGTTGCTGGAGTTAAGGCCGGGGAAGCCTGTTTTTATGGTTCCGGGGATGTCTTGGCTCACGTTTGAATCGAATTTGATATGAAGCATCGACGTTCAGTCGCTCTCTTAGTGGAAACTTCCAATGCCTATTCGCGCGGCCTGTTAGAGGGTGTCATTGCGTACAACAAGCAGCATGCGAATTGGTCAATGTTCATTGCTGAGCAGGAGCGCGGTGCAGACCCTCCGGGTTGGTTGCGCCATTGGAGTGGTGATGGCATTATTGCTCGAATTGAAACCGACAATATGGCGAGGGCAGTTAAGAAAATTGGTCTCCCCGTTGTCGACTTAAGTGCCGCTCGCCACGTCACTCAAATTCCCTGGGCTGATACTGACGATCAGGCGATTGCGAGTTTAGCGGTTGAACATTTTATAGAAAGGGGTTTTAAGCATCTAGCATATTGTGGAGATCCAGCATTTCGTTGGTCCGATTCTCGTTGCAAGCGGTTTTCAGAAATCGTAAATCGCAAGGGACTAAAGCTCTACACTTACCAGGCGATTTCCCGGTACGATCCAAAATTTACTCTCGATCGGGAGAAGCGCCGGATTGAGAACTGGTTAAGGGATCTACCTCGGCCAGTCGCAATCATGGGATGTTATGACTACAAAGCGCAGCAAGTGCTTGATGTTTGCCGGGAATTAGATTTTGCGGTGCCGGAAGAAATTGCGGTTCTAGGAGTTGACAATGATCGTTTGCAGTGTGAGTTCGCCAGCCCCCCTTTGTCCAGTATTATTCCGGATACCCGAAGGACTGGATTTGAAGCAGCGGAGTTACTTGATCGAATGATGGCTGGCGAGACAGTTTCGACACAACCATTGATTACGAAGCCGCTAGGAATTGAAACTCGAGAGTCGACGGATGTGTTGGCGATCGAGGATCGGGATGTTGCGGTCGCGTTGAAATATATCCGTGAACATGCCAATCAAAATATTCGTGTTGCGGATGTCCTTCGAGTGACTCCGATGTCCCGGCGTGTACTTGAGATTCGATTTAAGAAGGCGATTGAGCGAACGCCTCACCAAGAGATTCAGCGTGTCCGAATTAATCGGATTGAGCAACTGCTACGGGAAACCGATTTGACGATCCATGAAATTGCTGAGCTATGTGGTTACGTACATGCAGAATACCTTGCCGCCGTTTACAAAAGAGAGACGGGGCGAACTCCCAGTCAATTTCGACAGCAAATCGCGGTTGTCCCACGTTCATAGTGACGTTTTGAGGATATCGTCTTACGTGAGTGCGGTCATTTCCCTACTGAATTCGACCGGAATCGTGGATGGTTTGCAAACGCTCTGCTAGTTCATTTACAAGTGGTTTCAGCGCGGGTTCGTTCAATCGATTGGTTTGTTCTTTTAAGTCTGTTGAGAGTTCATATAGTTCGCGAGGATTCATTTTTCCATTGATAAGAAGTTGGTGGTCTGCAAGTAATTTCCATTGGCCGGGAAATTGTTTTCCTTTTACAACTGGATTGTCGATCCGAATCGCAATCCAAGCGGCCTCGGGGTCTTTTGGTTTTTTACCGGCCAGGCGGGCTCCTTCGTTGTGATCATTGTGAATGATTGCAGTCCGAATGGGTGGTGGATTGCCTTTTAATGCGGAAAGGATACTGAAACTGTCTTCGCCGTTATTGGCAGTAATCGAGGTCCCTGCGATTTCGGCAAGCGTGGCTAAAAGATCCACATGACAGATTGGGAAAGAAGAAGTTTGTCCCGCATTATTTGGCTCACCATTGCCAATTCCTCCCAAAGGCCAGGAGGCGATGAAGGGGACGCGATGTCCACCTTCATAGATAGAACCTTTGTTGCTGCGGACTGGTCCGGTTGCTGTTTTCTTTCTTGACTCGGCCCCGTTATCGCTAGTGAAAATGAGCAGGGTGTTGTCGATCAGTTCATGTCCTGGGCGTCTGGGATCATCGTGTTGTTGAAGATACTCAATGAGCAAACCGAGGACGACATCGTTTTCATAAATGAAATCACTGCGTTTACCACCCGGATAACTTTTTCCTTTGACTTGCCGACCGTCAATTTGTTTGCAGGGATCATGTGACGTGTGATTGGAGTGACAAGCATAATACAGGAAGAATGGTTTTTTAGAGGTTTCGAGATTGTTCAAATGACCATTGAGAAACTTCTTTGCCATTTTGAAATTAGTGGGTCCCGTTTGGTTCAAAATGTACTGTGTCTGGTCGACTTGGAGCCCACCCTCGGCTGCGGGAACTTTGTTTCCCGCAAGCCAACCCTGATCTTTTGACGTGGGATGACTGCGCGACGTCCCATGAAAGAAGTCAAACCCGTGATTTAGTGGTCCATCTGCAATTCCCTGAGACAGGTCGACGTTTTGGTAATTTGATTCAGGAGCTCCGTCCGCGTTTCGGTAGGTTAGTCCACAGTGCCATTTGCCTGACATGCCGGTTCGATATCCGTTGTTTTGAAGCATGCTCGCAAGCGTCATTCGGTCTGGTTCAATCAGCGGGTCCCCTTGAGGACCCCATAGAACGCTAAATTTTAAACGTGTTCGCCAGGTGTATCGCCCTGTCAGAAGTGCCTGCCGTGTCGCGGTGCATCGTGAAGAGGGGGAGTGTGCGTCAGTGAAGCGAATACCGCGTTTTGCTAATTGAACCATCGAGGGAGTTTTTACCTGTGCCGAGGCCGGATTGTCCGTCCAGTCTTGATAGGCGCTGGTGTCCCCTAAGCCCATGTCATCGGCCATCATGATAATCACATTCGGCAGTTCCAATTGAGTTTGCCCGACGATCTCTGAGTTGATTGAAAAAATAGCAAAAGCAAGACTTAAACTGGCAATTCGAACCGCGATTTTTGTTTTCGCAAAAAGATCAGATTTCATAGATACTCCAGAATTTTTAAAAACTTCCAAAAGTCTAACCGATCCTCGGCTAATCGCCTACAATTGGAGTCTCAGATGACCAAGCGGGCGTCTGGAGCGTCAACTGATTATCGTAAAAAGGCCAGGTTTTGAATCGAATCGATTATCTAGGAGTGAGCTTTGCTGTCGTCTGTATCGTATTTTGCTGCTTCGGGTTTTCGCGAATTCAATCGAACACCGAAGACGTTCTGCAATGGCTTCCTGACCAATCCGAAGCCAGAGCGGATTATGATTTCTTCGAATCCAAATTTGGCTCAGATGATTTCCTCATTGTGACGTGGGAGGATTGCCGTCTGGGGGACGAACGACTTGGCCGGTTTACTGAGTATTTGCGGAGGCAGGATTCCACGGGGTTGTTGCAGAAAGTAACCGATGGAACGGAGATTTTTGAACGTCTTGCACGAGATTCAGATTTTTCGAAAAGGGAAATTATTAGCCGGTTGAGAGGGGTCTTTTTTGGTGCCAACGACCCGGATTTAACATGTGCGTTGATTGAACTGTCGGACCTGGGAACGGCTGATCGTACTGCTTCGATGAAGTTGGTGTGGGCGGCGATCGATGCAGACCCTGAACTGAATCGGGAGCAGGTTGTGATGGGCGGGTATCCCTACATCGCGACTTTCATTGACGGTCAATTGAAAAACTCTTTTCGCTATCTCTTGCTGCCGTCTATCATTTTATCGACGTTAATATCTTTGTTTTGTTTGCGAAACGGAATGTTAACACTGATCGTTTTTATTGCGGCAGTGGGAGCGGCAGCGACGAGCATCGCGTTTATTCCGATTTGCAATACAAAATATGGCGGTTTGATGTCGATCATCCCTGCGTTGGTGTTTGTGTTGGCAACATCGGGCAGCATTCATCTAATTCGATACGGATTAGAAGCGATTGGAGATGCTCGGAAATTATTATCAATTGGGTGGCGGCCATGTGTCGTGTCGGCAGCGACGACTGCTGTGGGGATGTTGTCGTTGATGCGTAGCGATTTCCCGGCGATTAGAAACTTTGGTTTGTTTTGTGCAACTGGAGTTGGTTTCGCAATGCTGTTTCAACTGATTTTAGTTCCCTGCCTGCTTGCGAGATTTGGAACAAAGGGACTGCACGCACTTGCTGCCCGCAACGAAACCGCTTCCTTTTGGACATCGCTTATGATTTGGGTTCAGCGTCAGCGGTTGGGACTAGCCATTGCTTTTTCGCTGATAGTGTTGGCCGGTCTTCTCGGTTTGACCCGGTTGAAGGCAGAAGTCGAAGTAGAGAAATTGTTCCGTCCTGAATCAGAAATTCTTGTTTCCATTGGGAATTTGGAGAACCAGTTAGGGCCGTTGGACCAAACGGAATTGTTGGTTGTATTTGAGCAACCAGCCGCCGACTCGTTTCCGGATAGAGTTTCGCTCGTCAAGCAAATTCAGTCGAAGGTTGCCCAGCTCGATGATGTGCACGTTATATATTCGTTAATTAATTTTCTTCCCAAAGAGCCCTCTAAAAAAACAGCCCGTAGCATGTTCAAGCGCTCCGCCTACCGCAGTATTCTTCGGCGGGAGCGGGAGAACCTTGCTAATGGGAATCTGTTGCATGTGGATGACACCTCGGAAACCTGGCGAATCAGTCTGCGTTTTCCATTCGTCCAAAAAGCAAATTTTGATCGCTTGATGACCGAAGTCGAAGCGACCGCAGAGCAGGTGGTTGCTTCATCGGATACCGGTTTGTTGGCCGGGGGGAACAGGGGTGGAGCAGAGATTGACAAGGAGCGTCTTGGCGAATCCGATGTTCGACCTGAGTTGATTTACACTGGGAAAACGCATTTATTTCAACACGCACAAATCAGTCTCTTGGCTGATTTGTTTCAGAATTTCCTGTTAGCATTTGTCATCATTACTCCCATTCTGATCTTAGTTTTACGATCAGTGCCACTGGGTTTGATTGCGATGTTACCCAATGTGTTCCCAACGCTGTTGGTCTTTGGAGGGCTGGGCTGGATTGGGATCCCGGTAGATTTGGCAATTGCGATGACTGCCTGTGTTGCGTTGGGTATTGCTGTAGATGATACGACGCACTTCTTAATCCGATTCCGTGATTTCAATGGCCAGCTTGGTAATGTTGTTGATCCCATCATGCATACCATCGCGCAATGTGGTCCAGCAATGTTGCACAC
>JAALLA010000322.1 GCA_011087765.1 Pirellulaceae bacterium | reverse complement strand
ATGCCGTCAATGATGCTCGCGTGGTTGAGTTCATCGGATAGTATTACATCCTCAGGTCCAACGAGTGTTGGAAATAAAGCTTCATTTGCGTTCCAGCAGCTGACGTAGGAGAGTGCACTTTCGGTGCCTACAAAGCTGGCGATTTTTGATTCCAGGCTGCGATGGCAGTCCAGTGTGCCACAGATGAACCTGACTGATGCGGTGCCAGCACCATAGTCACGGAGGCCTTTAACGCCAGCTTCAATGACTTCCGGATGATCGGCGAGTCCAAGATAGTTGTTGGAGCACAGCACGAGGACTTCGCCCTTGCCAGATATTTCAACCATTGGACGCATCGGGGATTCGATGTTGTAAAACGGTTTCATTTGTCCAGAGTCGGTCCAATCGGTAATCAAACCTCGGCAGCGAGTATCAAATTGGCTATTGGGCATGGTAAAAGTCCATTGGGTATTAAGTGAATCACCAAGTTAGTTTAGCGTGAATCTGCCTCGAGATTAATCGGGCATCTTGATAACGACTTTGATTGCCTCGCCCGTCTGCATCATTTTAAGACCCTTCTCAAATTCGTTCATTTCTAGAACGTGTGTGATGATGGGAGCGAGTTCCAGTCTTTCGGACAGCAGCAGGTTTTCCATTTGATACCAAGTTTCAAACATGCGTCGACCGTTAATGCCGAGAATCGTAGTGCCCTTGAAAATAATAAGCTTGGCAAGATCCAGTTTGATTTCGTTCGATGGGATTCCGAGCATCGCTGCAGTTCCACCACTGCGAAGAACGGAGAATCCATCACGAATCGCATCAGGGTTTCCACTCATTTCAAGCATGACGTGGGGGCCGTGACCACGGGTCAGTTTTAAGACTTCGGTGGTCCAGTCGTCGGTGGCTTTGAAGGCGCGGTCGGCGCCTAACTGTTCGGCTAGTTTTAGTCTTCTTTCATCCATGTCAGTGACAAAGATCTTGCCTGCTCCCGCCGCTTTCGCGACGGTTACCGCCATCAGACCAATGATCCCGACCCCAGTAATCAAGACCGACTTGCCGCTGACGCCCGCTGACATCACCGTGTGAACGGCATTTCCAAGTGGGTCGAATACGGCAGCGATTTCGTCAGAAATTCCATCACTGACTGGCCAGCAATTTTCTTCGGGGACGGCGACATACGGCGCGAAGCAGCCATCGCAGTCGATGCCGAGAATAACAACGCTCTCGCAGATGTGTCCGTTGCCGGTGCGGCACATCTCGCACTTGCCGCAGCCAATGTGTCCTTCTCCACTGACTCGTTGCCCAATTTCAACGCGGTCGACAGCTTCACCAACCTGAATTGCTGTGCCAACGAATTCGTGACCCGTCGTAATACCTACTTTGACACGATCCTGACTCCAGGCATCCCATTCGTAGATATGCCGATCCGTTCCACAAATTCCGGCGTGGGTTACCTTGATTAAAACTTCCCGAGGCCCAATTTTTGGAATTTCAATGGCATCGCACCAGTCTAAACCTGGAGCGTCATTGAGTTTTCGGATCGCCGGCATGGTTGGTGGAAGTGTCGTGGTCATAAATAATCCTGTAGATGGTGGAGAGCCACTCGCCGTCTAGTATGATGGAAACCAGTCCAGTATGGTAGACAGGCGAGTCGGAAATGGCAACCAGCTAAGTCCCACGCTCGTCTGAGGAGTAACGGAGTTTTTATGCCAAAATTTGAATCCGATGAAAACCTTGTAAATTCTAAGCGGGCCAGCGAGGCCAGTTCTGCTCATCCGTTGGACGTTGAACCGCTCAACCAGTATGTCTGTGAGCGAGTAAAATTGTTACGGAAGAGAAAAGGCTGGACGCTCGAGCAGTTGGCTTCGCTGAGCGGAGTTAGTCGTTCGATGCTTAGCCAGGTGGAGCGTGGAATCGCAAACCCCACATTGGCGGTTGCTTTTCGGATTGCTCAGGCATTCGGGGTGTCGTTGGCCGAATTAGTCGATGCTGCAACCGCAACCCAGCGAATTTCCGTCATCAGAAACGATGACGCCACTGCGATTTTTCGTGACGACAAGGTGTGCAGAATCCGGACCCTTTCTCCATTGAATCTCGAGAAGGACGTCGAGTTTTACGAGCTTCGTTTGAAAGTTGGGCAGCGGCTCAAAAGTGCTGGTCATTTTTCGGGAACGAGAGAGTTTTTGACCATCCAAACTGGGACCGTGAAAATCGAGTCAGGAGGCGAGTCACTGACGATGAAAAAAGGGGACAGTGGACATTACATTGCCGATGTTGATCATGTGATTGAAAACGTTGGCAGGTCCGAGGCGGTAATATTTCTAGTAGATATTTATGCGAGTGATCGTTAAACGGCATCGTGAAAGCTGCACAAGCCCTACCCCTCCCCTGCTCTGTCCGCGAAAAAAACCTGAAAGCACTCGGTGAATTCGCGGGCGCTTTCAGGTTTGGAAACCTAATGAAATTTGACAGTGCGTGATTCGAATTACAAATTAATCGTTGACATGAGTTTCAAGGAATCTCGCCAACCGATGAAAATCGCTATCGGTATCGATATAACGAACTACTGTGACCAGAGTTTTCGGGTCAACTAGTTTTTCAAACGGTTCGTAGTGCAAATCCAGTTGGCCACTAATGCTGACCATCACACCGTTGAGTTTTTCTTCCGCCAGTGCTCGGAATGCTCCGACTCCTAGTTGGCTGCCTAGCATGGCATCGAATGCGTGAGGTTTGGCACAGCGAGACTCATAGCCGAGTTGGAGACCTTTGACGGCGCGAGCTCCGCCAGTTTTCTCGGTGTATTTCTTTTGAACTGCGTGCGAAAGTATGGAGTAAAGGCTGACCTGTGAAATGTTGATGTGTCCGTGGTCATCCCGGGATACACCTTCAACGTAGCTAAAGGGGAGGAATTCAGCGAGTCCCTCAGCAACGACGATCACTCCATACTGTTTGCCCTCGGATTCGCGGGCAAGCATTGTTTTGACAATGCGTTCAGAAACACGATCCATGTCCATGCATTGACGGGTCATGGTTTCGCCGGCATCGTTGGTGAATTCTTCGTCCACCAGATATCCTGCCATTACGTCTTCAACGCTGATGACCAGGCTCGCTTCTCCGGCAATGGCGGCGCCATAAGAAAGCCATCCTGCGCTTCGTCCCATCGTTTCGGTGAGGAAATACGATTGTGTGGCTTCCGCGTCATAGATCAAGTTGCGAATCTCGGTTGCCAGGAAATCGACGGCTGTGAAGAAGCCAAAAGTAAAGTCAATTCCGTGATAGTCGTTATCAATTGTTTTAGGCAAGTGAACGACTGGAATGTTCTTTTCGGTTTCGTTGACTTCCTGATAAAGCTTGAATTTGTTGGCAGTTTTCAGGGTGTCGTCGCCACCAATTGAGATCAAGGCATCGATACCGATCGATGAAAGCGCTTCGTAGACTCGTCTCAGAGGAGCCGATTTTTCAGCGTCCTCAAGATCAGTCGGGCAGGTGATGTGTTTCCCTGGATTGGTCCGAGCGGTTCCAATCATGATTCCCTGGGCATTTCTAGTTCGCCCCAGAACCGGGTGAGTCAACTTAATGAAATCAGTTCCTTCCACCAACGGCTCGGCGGGATCGAAGTCAGCCAACGAAGAGTAACCATGTTTGATACC
>JAALLA010000321.1:1946-3630 GCA_011087765.1 Pirellulaceae bacterium | reverse complement strand
GCCTGATGTCTTGGCCCGATTCCGACAGACGGACTTGAGCTCATCTGCGGTCTGCTCACAGATAAAACGCCCATCACCAAAACGATAAGTGGATACGCGGTATTGTACGATTCGGCATCTGAGCGAATCAATTGCTCATGTGACGGACGTATCTTTTCCAAGACTAGTTTCCACCGCAAAGGGTGCGGCGAATCACCCTCAAGTCCCAAACGTAGCAAAACAGGGCTCTTGGTCAGAACGCGTGGCGATAAATTAAGGTAGCTTTGCCCGGTGGAGATCAAATGAAAACTGGCGTCAGAACCCGGTGATTGGTTCAACCTTGTTTGCAGTGTCCAAATAAGGTATACGGAAATCATGTTTTCTATCGTCAAACTCTCAAGTGCTGATCTTAGCCAAACGCAGGTGCGGCGTAAGTTTGTTGCTGACCCGTCAGTAGAGGGAAGTAGGTATGTCGAATCATACGATCGCACGACCTTGTGGTATGACGCGTTTTGGCGAGGTGGCCGAGTCTACCTTGTCTGCCCAAAGCTTTTGAATCTCCTGCCATTGATTCGTAACGCTTGCATAAAACTTGATGGATGTGTCACGCCTATTTCCGCGGTGCGGCAGTATCGACGGTATGACACGATCGAGCTGCATAGCGCTAGGCAACCGAGTGAAATATCGGTGGCTGGCGAGGGGTTTGCGGTTACCAGTTCGATTAGTCACGAGCAAACTCATTTGTTCAGTGGCTTAAATGCTCACACCACGCTTTCTCGAAACAATGATATCAGGTGGATTCGCGACTTTGGCAGCTACATGGTAAAAGCACAGGGGTTGGAGGCGATGCTTCTTTTCGATAACGGATCGACCGACTACTGCCTCGAAGAGGTTGGAGCCACTCTGATGAAAACGGGTCTTAAACAAGTTGTTATCGTATCTGCCCCGTTTAAATATGGCTTGAGAACTCATCAAAATTCTAGCAGGGCCAAGTTCTTGCAGACGGCGATGCTGAATGTCGCGCGACTGCGTTTTCTGGCAACTGCGCGAGCAGTAATTAATGCAGATCTGGACGAGTTAATCTGGTCTTGTGGTGGTAACGTCTTTGATTTGACCCGCAGCAGTTTTCTAGGTTTTTCTATCTTCTCTGGAGAATGGAGATTCCCGGATCCGCAGCAAACCGACAGTAAGCGTCATTCTACTCATGACCATAAATTAGAAGAGACGGAAACGTGCCCATGCAAGTATTGCATCGTCCCACAGGGGAGGTTGCAGCACCTGAGCTGGGATGTCCATCGCCTGACTGGTTTGCCATTTAAGAAAATACTACAAAGCTCGAACATCGGATTTTACCATTGCCACAATGCTTCGACGCAATGGAAAGGCACTCCCTCTCGACGCGGGGTACCTAAGGGAATCCAAAATTGGAGTGATAGTGAGTTGGAATTCGATTCGGATACCCGTGCTAATCTAGACAGGGGACTGCCAAAATCTGCAGACTCAGAATTGCTTGTGGGGCGTGAAACCGCGAACCTCTGGCTATCGGCTGGATAAGGAAACTGAGCATCCGGTCGACCATGCAAAGATTGGGGCGACTCGAACGGTGTCGTTTAAATTCACTTAGTCCCCTCTCACGTGGTTATTGCGTCTGCTGGCGTGAGGGTAAATCGATCCCTTCCCTCCGTAACGCCAGTGGAGATTTCTG
>JAALLA010000321.1:0-1846 GCA_011087765.1 Pirellulaceae bacterium | reverse complement strand
ACGGACAATGACCCTGAACAAGTTAATGCGAATCAATCATGGTGGACACGACCGTTACTAACAAATTGCCCGTAACCGTTCTGAGCGGTTTTTTGGGGGCAGGCAAGACAACTCTGTTAAATCATGTGTTGTCCAACCGGGCTGGACTACGCGTAGCTGTCATTGTTAATGACATGAGCGAAGTGAATATCGATTCCCAATTAGTCGCTGGAGGTGAGGCGGCACTTAGTCGGACTGAAGAAAAACTGGTTGAAATGACCAATGGTTGTATTTGTTGCACCTTGCGTGAAGATCTACTTGCGGAAGTTGCAGCCCTATCGAGGGAAGGACGTTTTGATTATTTGTTGATTGAATCGACTGGGATTTCGGAACCTGCGCCGGTGGCTGATACATTTACTTTTGCCATTGGCGAAGATACGCCTCTCTCAGCGGTTGCGGAGTTAGACACCATGGTGACTGTGGTTGATGCTGTCAATTTTTTGGATGATCTCCGGATTGGAAAAGACCTTAAGAGTATTGATCAAGCAGCAACCGAGGACGACCCCCGAACTGTCGCGGATCTGCTGACTGAGCAGGTCGAATTTGCGAATGTAATTGTCCTCAACAAAACTGATTTGGTTGACGAGGATTCCCTCGCAGTTCTTGACGCCTATATTGAGCAGCTCAATCCTTTTGCTCTAAAATTGCGTGCTTCTTTCGGTAAGATTGAATCTTCAAAAATCATGGGAACCGGTCGCTTTGATTTTGAGGTCGCTAAGCAGAGTAAAGGCTGGCAATTGACGTTACGCGACGATGGAGCAAGTGAGGTCGAGGAATACGGAGTTAGCAGTTTTGTGTATCGCTCTCGACGTCCTTTTCATCCAGAAAGATTCTTTGATCGTCTAAATCGGGATTGGAATGGTGTACTTCGTAGTAAGGGTTTTTTTTGGCTTGCGAGCAAGATTGATAAGATCGGTGTCTGGTCTCAGGCGGGTCGCGTGGCTCGATTAGATTTCGGCGGATTCTGGTGGGCGGCAGTCCCTAAAGAACATTGGCCTGATTCTGATGTGTTTCAATCCGAGTTAGAGAGGAAATGGAATGCCGAGGTTGGCGATTGTCGGCAAGAATTGGTTTACATTGGGATTGGTATGGATGAATTAGCGATTTACGACTCTCTTCAGGAATGTTTGTTAACTGATGAGGAAATGGCTTTGGGCATTCAAGCTTGGACGCAATTTCGAGACCCTTTTCCAGCATGGAGTATAAGTGTCGATGAGGCTTTAGCAGCGCGACCGTAGATCCGGAAATTCAGTCAACGCGCATGTTTGACAAAATCTGTCTCGATCCCACCTCAAAACTACTAGGTTTTTAAGTGTTGAACCGGTTTTGTTCATGTTGAAGCCGGATATCACGAGCGTTTGGTTCTTCGCCGTCTCGTTATTGCTGAAATGAGGCAGGCTGAGGAGAGGAACAGAACTGTTCCAGGTTCGGGGACAGCAGTAACAGTGTAATTCCACGAATCCATGTAAGATTGGATCGCCGCACCGCTGTTGATAACTTCAAAGGTGTAGACCTCTCCGGAACTGATGTTGATCGGACCTGAATTAAAGCTGTAGGTGTTTCCATTGCCAACCGATGTATTGGAGTCCTCTTTGATCAGACAATTGGAAGCGGGGGATACTGACTTGATTGTTAACCGATCCGCGGTTTCATAAGTGCGTCTAAAAGGTCCAGAACCAGTTGACCGATAGAACGTGGTTAACTGGATCGTCAGCGCCAGGTTTACGAATGAACTGGTTGAGATACCCAACTTCAAGCCTTGGCTTATTCAGGCCGCTTAAGTTGCATCCGATGCCGGTGAAGACTC
>JAALLA010000061.1:3958-21868 GCA_011087765.1 Pirellulaceae bacterium | reverse complement strand
GAAGAAAATCTATTCGTAAGAGATCGCAAACTGCTCTAACATTCAATACGGTCTCCATTCCCATTTGAGCTGAAGAGCCACACAATTTTACACGATATAATGGGGGTGGGGGAGAGATTTGTGACGAATGTCACAAGCTAAAGTTCGATCAATTGCTTTGTTTTAGCTTCTTCGATTCAAACGAAATGCGTTTTCGGGGTGCTTTCTTAAATTTAACGCGGTATGACACCATGTCGGAAAATCGTGAAACGCTAAGAATACGTAACGCTTGCGGTTTACTGAGCCAGGCATCGCGTTCGGTGAGGATTTTGACTCATCTTTCGTGGCCGGTTCAAGTCCGTGAACGATTTTTCGCAGATAAAGAAAAAGAACTGCCACGCGTCGTTTATTCTGAGTTTGATCCCAGCGATGCGCTGGAACGCGTAGTCCTCGCAAGGGCGTCATTCAAATGCGAACAAATCGTCAACGAATGGCTTCATATCTCAGCGTTTAATATTGAAACTGCGGCAAAGATGTTGGCGGCTCGTGGAACTCCGGACTTCTTTCGTTATTCAGCGGAGTTGTATGGACTGCCCCATGATTTACTCTCAGATCATGAAAACTCGACATTGCAATTAGCGATGCAGTTTGATTCCACTTTTGAGAAATTTGAGGGAATGGAACTTGCGGGGCTGGATGATTCAATTGTGACTGCCAGCGAAGTTGCCTCCGCTATTCGTCTCGAAGTCCAAAAAGCGTTTGGTGAAAAAGCTCCCAAAGTCTCTTTGGTAGACGATCTGTCGGCCAACGCGCTTGCTGGCCCTTCGAGAATTCGAATTCGACGCGGAGCAATCTTTACTGACCGGGACGTTCAGCAGCTCATTCATCACGAGGCCCATGTGCATGTCGGAACTTGGTTGAATGGTTTGGCTCAACCGAATGTTTCGATTCTTGCAGCTAGTCGACCGGGCACAACCGCGACGCAGGAGGGGTTGGCTGTGTTTTCGGAATTCATTACCGGTTCGATGGACCTCAATCGATTTCGAAGACTGGCCGATCGAGTTATTGCGATCCAGATGGCAATTGACGGAGCTGATTTCCTCGATGTCTACCGATTTTATCTTGAGAGGATTGGCGATCGAGAGCAAGCATTTGAAAATACGAGGAGGGTTTTTCGAGGTGGTTTGCTTTCTGGCGGGTCTCCATTTACGAAAGATATTCTTTACCTTGAGGGCTTGTTAAAAGTCCATAATTTTCTTCGCACGATGGTTTCAGTCGGGAGAGCGGACTGTCTACGATTGCTGTTTTGTGGAAAATTAGACCTTGAAAACTTGCCGGTCGTCGGCATTTTGGCAAGCCGCGGGATTTGTCATCCACCCAAATTTCTTCCACCCTGGGCAAAGGATATGCGATTTCTCTTGTGCTATTTAACTTATTCGAGCTTCCTTAATAAGATCGATTTAGCGCAAGTCAAAGTGCATTACGAGCAAATGTTGCAGGCGATTCCACGCCAAGCAGATCCGCGGAATTAACCCAATAGATTGTTAATCGAGATTTGATTTTATGGAAGCGAATGTTCCCACGTTAATTTATAAAGTAACCAATCGATCCGAATGGAAAGCGGCCAAGGACGCTGGCGTTTTTGCCGGAGCCCCGGTCGACTTTGAGGATGGTTACATCCACTTTTCTACGGAAGAACAAGTTCGAGAAACGGTGGAGAAACACTTTCAAGGCCAAACAGAGTTGCTTTTGTTGTGCGTGGAAATCAGTCGTCTTGGACATGAGATAAAGTGGGAGGAGTCTCGAGGCGGGCAGTTGTTTCCACATCTTTATTCGCAACTTCCTATCAAGGCTGTCGTCGAGGTGATTGACTTGCCCAACGGCACAGACGGCAGCTTTATTTTCCCGAGACAGTTTTAGCGAGTTTGGGATCGCGAGTCGCTGGAATTTGAAATTATTCCATGGTCGCCCGAGGGGGGCGCGTTAAAGTGGCGCGGGTTTTGAATTTTTCGATGGCCTCTGGAAGTGGGAATTCTAAGATGGAGACTTCGCCGAGGCTACGTATTTCTTTTAGCCGATTCCAGCCACGAGTTACCAGCGATTCCCGCTGGTGAACGTGAGTTTGATCGAGTTGAGATTTATCAAAGTCGCCCTCGACCTGAACCGCTTCGAAGTCCTCGGCGACGATGTACTGTGCAAGGGTGGGATTGCAGCGAATGTGCCGTTCTGGCTCGGCGTGCAGCAACTCCGGGTCGAGCATTCCCGTGACATACCTCAAATAAAGATCGCTTTGAGTAATGTTCTCAACATCACCTCCACAAATACTGCATAGATAGCCTTCGTCACACTTTGCCATTTGATTCCACCAGCGTCCTTATCTAGCTGAGACCGAGTACGTCAAACATATTGTAAAGTCCCGGTGGTTTGTTGGCCACAAATTTTGCTGCGGCAAGTGCTCCGGTCGCATAGCAGTCTCGATTGCTGGCTGAAACATTGAGCTCGATCGTCTCTCCTAGCATGCCAAAATGAATGGTATGAGCGCCAGGGTTGTCTCCGGTTCGTACCGCGTGATACCCGATTTCGTTTCTAGGGCGTTCGCCGACCAGGCCTTCCCGTCCATGTTGATGTTGGGTTTGCCCCATCGTCTGGGCGATGATTTCTCCAAACTTAAGCGCTGTTCCACTGGGAGCGTCCGCTTTGAAACGATGGTGTTTTTCAATTATCTCAACATCCACGCCGGTTGCGTGATTTTTTAGTGCTTGGCCCGCTGTTTCTACAAGCTTCATGGTTAAATTCACAGCCAGGCTCATACTCGGAGCCCAAACAACAGCGATTTGCTCGGCGGCATGGTGGATTTCTTCGATAATCGAAACGTCGAGGCCAGTGGTCGCCATGACCAGGGGTTTATTATTGGACAGGCAGAAATTAAGCGCAGCCGCAGCGCCTTGAGAATGCGAGAAATCAATCACGACGTCGATATCGTTGGGATAATCACTCACGAAGGGGACCTCGATGGCCTCAATTCCAGACTGAACTCCTGAGTCTAGCCCGATTGAGGGGTGGTCTTTGGCTTCCACGGCGGCCGTAATGTTGAGGGCGTCATCTTCATGTGCGAGTGCGATGAGTCGTTTTCCCATCCTTCCAGCAGCGCCGCTAATTGCCAGATTCACCGGTTGATCACTCATTGGAGTCCTAAATTTTAAAGGTAAATTTGTCTTTCTTGCAATTCAGAGCTAACGGTGGCAAATGAACTGCGGTTCTTTAAGTGGAAGGTTCGAGAAGAAAATTCCCAAACCATTTCCTTTTATGTTTCGTAGTAACAGCCAGTCTAAAGCCTAATTAAGGTGTTTGAAACGCCCCAAACTCAACTGGATTCCTTTGGTTTGAGTGGTGTTTGAGACTTTTGATGAGTCGTAAGTTGTTAGCTGTCAGTGGTTTGTGTTGATTTTGTTGGCTTATTAGTGCATTTTTAATTGACTCAACACGGTGCCCTTCTTACAATTCCACCTCGATTCGGAGGTTGGTGCAAACCGAACCGGAACAAACTCGCCGGAACCAACGGATTTAACGGAGAACTAGGATGAAAATGAAAAAAGCGGACGTCAAGCCTTTCAAAGAGATGTTATTGGTACTTCGCGCGAGATTGCGTGGCGATGTTTCAACTCTTGCGGATGCGGCACTGTCTAACGCTGGCGCAGGTAGGAGTGGAAATTCTTCGGTTCCCAGTCACATTGCCGACATGGGAAGCGACACATTCGAGCAGGATAACACGATTTTATTGATGAATAACGAGGGCGAGACCCTTGTTCAGATCGAAGGCGCTCTTGAACGCGTTGAGAACGGTGTTTATGGTGTTTGTCTTGAGTGCTCGGGGAAAATCCCGAAAATGCGTCTCAAAGCAATTCCCTACACTCCCTATTGCGTAAAATGTGCCAGTGAGCTCGAAAGCAATAACTACTAACGCCGAAGCTTCATTGACAGACCGAACAGAGGGCGGACGATTGCCATGGCATCGTCACGCCCTGTTTTTTTTGCCCTGCTTAATTGGCCTGACTCTCGATTTGGTAACTAAATGGTATATGTTTCGTTACCATTTTGACCCGTTGCGAGCTGATCCGAAATCCGAAAATTACTCCGCTCAAATTCCACATTGGTGGATCTCTGACATCTTCGGTATTCAGACTGCCACGAATCCCGGCGCGCTTTTTGGTCTTGGCCAGGGCTATCAGTGGGTCTTTGCCTTGGTCAGTATTTTGCTGATTTTCGGGTTTATTGTCTGGTTGTATCTTTATGGGGGAATCCGCGACCGCTGGCTTACCTTAACCCTTGGAATTATTTGCGGCGGTGCGTTAGGGAATTTTTACGATCGCGTTGGGTTCGGGGCGTTACCGAACTACCCGGTTGAGATTCAATACAACGTGCGGGATTGGATTTTATTCAATCTCGAAGGAGTTCAGGGGTTTAACCCTTGGCCTAATTTTAACATCGCAGATGTGTGTTGCGTTTGTGGGGCGATCATGATGGTGATTTACGCTTACCGCGCAGAGCAAAAACCAGTCACGAGTAATGCCGAAACTGATACCGAAGAATCCTAATTCTTGTTCTTCGTTCGGTAGTTTTAAAATATAGGTAGTTGAAACGTGTCTAAAATAGAACTCGAAGCGCGCCTAACGTTTGCCAATCAGATTGCAAAAGCAGCGGGGAGGCGGACATTAAATTATTTTCAAACGACTCTCTTCGATGTTCAGAAAAAAGAAGATGGCTCTCCCTTGACGATTGCCGACCAGGATGCTGAGAAGTATCTGAGGAAGAAGATCCAGGAGAGTTACCCAACTGACTCAATTGTTGGCGAAGAGTTCGAATCGGTCGAAGGGAGTTCGCCTTATCGTTGGATTCTTGATCCGATAGATGGAACCAAATCATTTATCAGCGGAGTTCCCCTGTATGGAACGATGGTTGCGGTCGAGAGGGTAGATGCTGAATCGACGGGAAGGAAATCGGTAATTGGTTCGGTCTATTTGCCCGGACTTGATGTTGGAGTTTACGCCGCCGAAGGATTAGGTGCTTGGTCATTTCAACGAGATCAACCGGTCGTCCAAGCGCAGGTTTCAAAAAAATCGCGATTGGCAGACTCGGTTTTAACAACCACATCGGTTGATTCTTTTGGAGCCCAAGGCGCCGGCGAGCGTTATCGAGAGTTGGCCAATCGCGTCTATTTTTGTAGAACCTGGGGTGATGTTTACGGATATTATCTTGTTGCTACGGGCCGCGTTGAAGTCATGATTGATCCGGAACTCAACATTTGGGACGCCGCCGCAGCACAGCCGATCATCGAAGAGGCTGGCGGAAAATTTACAGATTGGCAAGGAGTTGAGCGAATTGATTCCGGAAACGCGGTTGGATCTAACGGTTTGATTCACGAGGCAGTTGTGCAAATATTGAGCTCTGGAAAATAAATAGCTCTGACTGCAATGCCGAGATTTCGTTGATTACCAAATCGTTGTCTCGTAAATGGATTTTGCTTCATTGAAACTTGGGAATTGGCGGCCATCCTTGATTATCTCTTCAAGGAGTTGTTTTGACGCTGGCCGATTTTTATTCATCAATATCCTCGCTGCGAAGTAGCTGCATTCCGAACTGATTTGACCTGCCATCAGAACGTTTTGGAGAATCTTCTCAGCTTCTGCCTGGCCGCCGAACCGATAGAGTAGCCAGGCAAGTGACATGGCAGCATTGCGGCCGGAGGGTTGGCGAAGGTCCGGTTGAATTTTGACTGCGAGTTGAGCGTATTGAAGGCCGCGGTTTTCTTCGCCTTTGATGTTACTTAATGCGATGGCGAGTTCCAGGATGATACCGAGGTTGGCAGGCGATTCGAGGTGTGCCGCTTCGAGGATGGTCTTGGCGGTGTCATAGTCTTCTTGGTAGCGGGCAACAAGGGCCGAAAGTAGTTTGGTTTCGAGGGTTGGTTCGGCTTTGAAAGCACGTTCGACACACTTTTTAGCAAGTTCCAGCTTTCCGTTTTCCAATGCCCAGCGAGCAACCGTGGTTTGATTGCCTGCATTCGCTAAATCCAACTCTGAGGCAGCGACCATCAAGTCTTCCGCTTTGTTCAGGTCGTTTGCTTCTTGATAGAGAATTGCCAAGGTGATTTCAGGTCTTTGCGTGTTAGTTTTATTTTTATTCCAATGCTTTTCGAGTAGTTCTAAGGCTTCGTCGGGTTTGCCTGATTTGAAAAGACTTCGGGAGAGGCGCGAAACCACATTCGAATTGTCAGGGTCTTGGGCGGATAAAGGCTTGAGTAACTCTGTAGCTTCGCTCCAAGATTTTCTGTACTCGGCAATGGCAGCGGAATTCAACGCAATTCGATTTTGAATGTTTTGTTTACGGTAGTCATTGTTGGTTAGCTTCATTGCAAGTTGGGCCGCACGTTCAAATAGAATTTCAGCTTCGGAATAGCGACCGTTTTGAATGGCCGACTCAGCAAAAATTAATAGTGCCCCGGGATCAGTTGGCCGGTTCTCCATTGCGTTTTCGAGTTCTGCTCGTGCAAGAAGGGGGCGGTTGGCTGCTTGAAACATGGTTGCCAGCAACAGTTCGGAAGGTGGTAGCGAAGTGTCTGCTTCGCAAACCGAGTCCAGCAATTGTTTCGCTTGCGTGAAATCGCCAGTTTTGAAGATCTCAATTGCTTGAGTTACGTCGTCATGTTTGGCGTTTAAGTTCTCGATGTGGGGTCGCAGCAACGTTCCCGAAGTGAGCTCTTGGGCGTTGGTGGACTGAGGTGTCGTGCAGGCGATGAAAATGCTGAAAATTTGCACGGCCATTAGCCAACCGGAAGCGTGAATGATGTTTGAATTGCTGCTGGTCATTTTAAGAATTACGAATTTTGGGTGAATGCGGTGTTATGTTTGCAAGCTAACATGATTGAATTTGATCGATAAATCTAATTCGAATTTGGATGTTTTCATTTTACTGCAATTTCTAAATTGAAAATCACCAAATAGAAGGGATGTTTCGATTGTGATGCGGATGGAACTGTCCCAGAATTCTTTTCAGCGAAGCGGGTTAAAAAGGAGCTTAGAGCGGATGTCTGGGGCTTGGTAATCTCGATGAGAACGGAGCCGTGTAGAGACTTGTTGGCTCCAGTTTTGCCGATCTATGGTGATCAGTTGTACTGTTAATCGTATCATAAGATGGTAAATTCATGACATTGGTTTGTGTGGGGTAAATGTCCATGCGAACAGCGAAGTGATCTTGGATTTGAAAGAGTATTTATGAATTCTGTCGTCAAGAAATGTTTTTTAATAGCTTTGTTAGTGAATTTTATCGGGCTGACCGGTTGTGAAATAAGCGACTACAGCGAACTCGCCCGAAAAAACAAAGACCAGGGTGACAATTCGGGAGTGACCGAAGGGAATGACGCGGTGGGTTCGGCGTCGACCGACCCCGGTGCGGTTCGCGCGGTTGCCGACTCTAAGCCTGAGGCCAAGGTGCCAGTTGCGCCTGAGCCAGTAGTGATAAACGGGTTTTCGAAAGCCGATGAAGTAGCCGTTCGCGAGAAGCTAGAAGACAGAGATGCTTTTTTCTCGCTAGACGATAATGGTTTTACGGTCGAAATCGATCTGGCTGAGTGCTCGCTAGGAAACGAAGCTCTCGAACAATTAGGTAAATTCACCAAATTGACCAGGGTGGTCCTGGATGGAACGAAAGTGGACTCAGAGTCCTTTGAGCAGTTGGCTAAGGTCCTCAACCTTGAATATTTAGATATCAGTCGAAGCACGCCCTCGGCAGAGGATTTTGAGAAACTCAAGCCTTTAAAGCGATTGAAGTTTTTACAGTTGCTGAAGGCGACGCTTTCGGCGGAGGGAATGAAAGTTCTTTCCCAATACCCCGCACTGGAACAAATTCGTTGTGGACAAACGAGGGTGGGTGACGAGGAGTTGCAGTATCTTTCTGAGTTAAAGACGTTGAAAGCAATTGACTTAAGTGATTGCAATCGCGTGACAATTGTTGGACTCGAAGCGCTTTCCCACTGTCCGAATCTCTCGTTTTTAAAAGTTTGGGGCAACTCAATTAATGATGAAGCGATGGGGTTCGTCGCTAAGATGAAGAAGCTCAAAGTGCTCGGGCTCAATGACTCAAGTGTCACCGATGAAGGATTTAAGACACTTGCTGGTTTAGATTTGAAAGAAATTCATTTGTTCCGCACCTCCATTGGTGATGAGACCCTTCGTGTTATTGCGGGGATGCCGAACATCGTCAAACTCAATTTGAGAGACACGCGGCTGTCGGATCAGGGAATTGAGTATTTAACAGCCCTTAAGAATCTTGAAAAGCTGGATCTCAGTGAATGCAATTCACCGGGTATCACGGATGCTGCCGGTGAAAGCATTGCCAAGTTCTCTGGTCTCAAAGAACTCAATTTGTGGAGCACTAAATTTTCGGATGTTGGTCTTAAGCCAGTGACTTCGCTGAAGGGGCTAACTTCTTTAAATTTAGATAACACCAAAGTGACCGACGAAGGCGTTAAGATGCTTGAAGGTATGCCTCAATTAACTTTTTTACATCTTGGTAAAACAAAGATTACAGATGCTTCTAAGTCTTCTTTGATGGGATTGAGCAATTTGGCATATCTTAATATTTCCTACACGGGAATTACGGAGGATGTTGCCTATGACTTAGACGACCACTTTGCAGAGACAGATTGCACCGTAATTTTACCGTAGCCATTGACCCGAATGGTGGTCATTTTTGGTTGGCTGGATTACTGAAAACCGGATCGCTAAAAACAGGGAAGAAACCGTTTGCTTCAGTAGATCGAAGATGAAGTAGAAAAGGCTAATTGCCTGCCAGTAATCGCTCGACATAGCCCTTGAATTGGGTCATTTTTTCTGGAGGATCACCGGGCCCAATGACCAGTGGCCCCTCCTCATCGCTGGGAGTAAGGCCGTGACTGCCTTTGACAAGCGAGGCGTCGAGCGGGATGACATCCATCGAATAACGCAAACCAATTTTTTTACGAATCAGTTTTCGAATGGCGCGAATTTTTGAGGTCATGAACAGCTCACAGGGATCGTATCCAGGTTTCCGATGAATGTCGACGGTCGCAGCAAAATCGGGAGCTAGTCGATCCTCGAGCCAATAGTAATAGGTAAACCACGCGTTCGGCTCCGCGAGTGCTATTAGCTCACCGCTTCTCGGATGATCAAGCTCAAGGTCACCGGGGTCAACAACCGCTGCAACGCCGGGAGCCGCGTTGAGGGTATTCCGAACACTAGGAATATCCGATGGGTTCGCTACGTAGATATGTGCAAGCTGGTGATCTGCAACTGCGAATGCTCTTGATTCACCCGGGATTAAAATTTCTCCGAAGGGGCCCGAGCGAATGTTAAGCAGATCAGAATTTCTTAAAATGCGGTTTAAGTGCACTGGCTGATTTACGGGAACAAGACCGTATTCGGAGACAACAATCACTTGTGCGCCGATTTCCTCAGCGGCTTGGATGATCTTTCCCGCACATTGATCGACTTCCTTGACACGTTCTGGCGCGTGCGAGGTGAATCTTTGGAAGTCGTAGTCGAGATGAGGTAGGTAAGCGAGCGTCAATTTGGGTTTTTTTTGCCGCATCACCACCGCCGTTGCCTCAGCGATCCATTGCGTACTGGGAAGGCCTGCATGGGGGCCCCAGAAACTAAAGAATGGAAAGGGACCAATCGAATTGGTTAAATCGCACCCCGTGAAGTCGAGGACGTCGAATACCTTGGAACCATCACAGCCGTAATGAGGTTTCGGAGTGCAACTGTAGCGGACCCCTGACCCTTGATTGAACCACCAAAACATTTTGGCTGTTTCCACATTGTCGTAAAATTTCTTCCCTTGGATCAGTGAATTCGCTTGTTGCCAAAATCGAATTTCCTGAGTGTCACGGTAGTACCATCCGTTGGCGACGATTCCATGATCTCGTGGCGACAATCCGGTAAGTAACGTCGCCTGTGATGTGGATGTGACAGAGGGCAACGGACTTTTCCAGGCAGCAGAATTACCAACGGCCGCCAAATTGGGGGCGTGTGCGAGTAGTTTGGGAGTCAGGCCGACCACATTAATGACACAAACGCGGGTCACGTTATCTCTCGATTCTAATGGAACTGTGGATTTGAGTGGGGGGGTGACGGTTTAACGGAAGAGCTTGCTAACGAGGATTTTCATTGGCGAGCACGTCTGCGAGGATGGGGGTTAAAAAGTCATAGGACTGTTGAACTACATTGGCTGCATTGTGGCTGTGCCGACTAAGCTCGACGTGCAGTCCTCCCCGGTAGCCGCATCGATTTAATGATTCGATAACAGGAGGAAAGTGAATTTGGCCATCCCCAAACATAAGATGTTCATGAACTCCGGATTTCATGTCTTCAATGTGAACATTCACAACCCGGTCCGCCCATTTTTCAATGTAATTTGCAATTGGTATTTCACTTAAACAGAAAAGATGACCAATATCGAGAGTCATTTTTAGCCGAGGAGAGTCGAGCAAATGTGTGAGACGCTCGTATCGCCCGGTCGTATCAATCAACATTCCTGGTTCGGGTTCAAATCCAATGTCAATTCCACGTGACTCGGCATAGCGGAGAACCGTCTCAAGATTTTCTACTAAACGGTCAATCGCCGAATTAAAGGTCAGCTCCTCGGGCTTAATTCCCGACCAGATTGACACGCAATCGCTCTCAAGTTCGACACCGACGTCGATGCAGTATTTAATGAAGTCGATCCTAATCTGTGATTGATTTGGATCAGGATCCAGAAGCGTTGGCGAGTGCTTTGATTCTGGATTCAATAGGAAGCGTGCGCCCGTCTCGATCACGCTCGAAATTTTATGTTGTTTTAAGAAATGTTTGAACTGCTGGATCTGGATGTCTGCGGCTTGGTCTCGCGGGCTAAGCCAGCCATGGTCAATTGTAATGGCAACACTTTTGTAGCCTGTCTTGGCCAGTAATTCCAAACCGTCTTCGGCGTTGTGGTTCGAAAGGCCGTTTGTGTTGTAGCCGATTATCATGGAAATGCCGTATGTTGTTTCGACGAACTCATCGCGTTTATGGTGATTGAATAATTTTAAAAAACAACGGCCGATTGATCTAGGTCGTCGAAATAAAGCGACTCAAGAGAAGGTTAGGAATTAAAAGGCTCAATACAATTAGGGAGTAATACACCGACTGTGGTACCGCCAGGAAGCAGATAACTGCATCGAAGATGATGAGGCTCCGTAGCACAGAAATCACCCCCGACTGGATGGCAGAGGGGCTTGCAATGATCGCAGCTCCAATGACACGGCGGAAAATGGTTACCGAGATGACCGCAACAATAAGCGGATAAATCCCCTCGATTACCGAAGAAGGCTCGATGTCCATTGGACAGTAAACAATGCTGCCGATGCCAGTGATTCCGGCAATAATAAACCCGCAAGCAATGAAAAGAGGCAATCGTTTTTGTGATTCAACCGCTTCGTTGCGGCCTAATAATGTAACGCCGCAAATTAACGTTCCAATGGAAATTGAAACCCACCACGCAACTAATGGGATACTCAGAAATGTGGGGGGGGATCCTGTGGATGTGATTCCTGTTGCAAGCGGAATCAGTGTGCTTGTGCCCAGAAGGATGTTGAGTCCGCGGCAGCTTCCCATAAGGATTGGAGCGAGCAAAGTGCGTTTCAATAAACCATTGTAAAGCAGAATGCACACGGCAAGCAGGCAGGCAATTAGGGTGGCGCGGATGAAGGGGCCGGTAGGCAAATAGGGGTCGCTCCCGCTGCCAACCCATCCCGCTAGAGAGGCAACAACGACTCCAAACATTAGCATCAGGTAACCCGAAGCTTTAGCGGTCTTGAGCGAGATCTGTCCTGAAGGAAGTGGGCGGCTAGGCCGTTGCACTCGATCGATTTCAATATCAAAGACATCGTTTAATACCATGCCCGCCAGATATAAGAGCGACGATGCGCAAACGAGAAGGCAAAGTTCTAACGTCGGTGTCCAGGTTTGGTGGACCAGCAGATACGCCATCAAAATATTGGAGATCGCTGTCGGCAAGGCAGAGATGCGTAACAGACGCAGCCACGGGAAAATCTTGGAGTCCCGGGAATCCGTCTCAGATAGCTCTTCGTTTTCAAGTTTCATAATAAGAACAACTAAATTGGTAAAGAGAGCAACGGCTAAAACCGAGGCAGGTAAACGCAAGCACGGCAATGCTTGCGATCGCTAGCGATTCTAAGTTGTTTTCGGTCGCATGCCCACTATTGGACTGAAGTCACTGGATTGGTGGTGTGAGGTAGCGCTTTCGACTGTTTCGTAGTTTAAACGTTCAAAATGCCTGGTTTCCAGGTTGATTCGTTCTTTGAGTTGGGGAAAAGGCTAGAGGCGGGGATTCGCGCAAAAAAGAAACCCGGTCGGAGTTTACCGAACCGGGTTTCACCCCCCTGGGTATACGAACTGAAGCGCAGCGATTCAGTAACGTTGTTATCGACGGATCGAAGCAAACTCTTTGGTAAAAAGCGTTAACTTTATCAGTTCTTTTGATTCCGTCATCCATTTTGATAATTCATGCAATTCGGGCAACATAAAGTTTACGCGACAGGTAATGATTACCGATTAAAAAGAGAACGCGCCGTCGCTTTGGCGTTTGTATGCGAACAGATAGTATCGCAACTTGTGCACGGGAAACCGCATAACGAATTAAAGAAGTCGAAGTCAAGGAAACCAAGTGAAACGATCGTCAAGTTGGATCGCAGTGCTACCCTCGCTGGTGATCCCGATCTGCATCGGGCTGATGCTGTATTTGGGACTCTCCTATTTGATCAACGAGGGGCAGATCTCTAACGAGACCGTTTTAAGGTATTTGACGGGGCATCCGGTTTCTAAAGTAACCGTGGGGATGTTTTTCATTGGAATCGCCTCTCTGGGGTTGATTGCTAACAATATTTTCGAGCAATTCAGCGGTGAAAAGAAAATCTCAATCAGTATTCCTCATGGTGCTGTGGGAAGCAGTTCCGTGCCGTCGGAATCCAATACATCTGAGAGCGTGAGACCTCGAGGTGTGATTGAAGAGAGAACGGTTGCGTTGGGGAAGCATCTTTTGGAGTTGCCCAAATGGATGCATGACCATTATTTGTGGCAGCGCATGGTGAATGCTTTACATTGTATCTACCGCACTAATTCCACAGCTTCTGTAGAAGATGAGCTAAAGTATTTGGCTGATTTAGATCTTGATCGTCAGCAGCAACGGTATTCGCTAGTAAGGATTTTGATTTGGGCAACTCCGATGCTTGGTTTTTTGGGAACTGTTTTGGGGATTTCTCAAGCGCTCGGTGGAATCAATGTTGGACCTGATAATGATTTCCAGCAAATGATGGATGGGTTGCGTGGAAGTCTCTATGTCGCATTCGATACAACGGCACTGGCCCTGACTTTATCAATGGTATTGATGTTCGGCCAGTTTCTAGTCGAACGATTTGAGACACAATTGTTGGAATTAGTGGATCAGCGGGCAAAGCAGGAAATAAATGCAAACTTTGATATGACGGTTGCGCCAGTTAATCCAACTTATGAAAATATCGCTCACAATTTTCTAAATGCATCCCAACAGTCGATAGAAAAGCAAACCAACAACTGGCAAAAAACTGTTCAGGCAGCTCACGCGACCTGGCTGGAGTCTCAAGAGAATCTGAAGGATCGCCTCAGTCGACAATTGATGGAGTCAATCGAGCAAAGTGTTGAAAAACTGACTCTGGGTCTGACTAGCTCCATCGACAAAGCGGATGAATCGATGTCGCACCGTTGGAGTCAGTGGCAGGTCACCCTTTCTGACAACGCCCGTCTGATGTCTGATTATCAGGGGAAATTGGCTCAACAAGCGGAGTTAATGGGAGAGCTGTTGGCTCAGGATCGAAGCCAGCCGAATCTAGAGCCGATTCTAGCGCAAAATCAAATGGCAGCTGAAGCAACCGAAAAGCTGAAAGATGCAGTGGAGTCGATGGTAGCCAGCCTCGCTGAAAATCGTCATGAAATGTTGGGTGCCGCGACTGGATCGTCGGAAACCGCTGAACAGATACAGGAAGCAGAGTTGGAGTCTGCCCATTCTACGATTGGTAAGACGGAGATAAAAAGACAGATCGCCGAAATTACCCAGTACGGCATGGCAGCTCGATTCGATCTTGAAAAAGATCAGGTAACTCCGGAGCCACCGATTGCAAATTCAGGCTCCACCACTGCGGAGGTCATTTTACCGGTTCGCAACCGAGAACGTCAGTTTGTCACGGTTAACATTGACCGAAGCTCAAAAAGAACTGCATGAGACGCCGTAAAAAAAATCGAACTCAACTCAGTGTCTCTTTGTTTCCATTCTTGGCGGTATTGATCTGCACTCTCGGTGTTCTGATCGTAATGCTCGTGATGGCGGTGAAATCAGCAGATGTTCAATCTGCAAAAAAACAAGCAGAAGATGATTCCGGAAAATTGGCAGAAATTGATGAGTTGAATGACGCAGTCTCACTGGATCAGATTCGGATCAACGGAATGGCTTCGGTGCGCCCAGATGCCTTGGAGAAATTGCAACAGTCTCGTTCTCACCGCAGCTATCTTGAGTTAGAGGTTCGGAAGACCAAACGTGAGCTTGCGAGAGCAATCGAACAATGGAATCGTCTTCAGAGCGCGGCTGAACCCGTTGTTTCTTCTGAAAAGTTTTCGGAAAATCGTGGGAAGCTGGTGTTGGCGGAGTTGGAAGAAGAGATCCTTAAAATACGTTCCGAGATCAAAAACAAGCGTGAAAGCAACGCCGTAATCAAGCCAACGACGTACGTTATTGAACCTTATCGTGGGCGTGGCGGAACGTTCAGAAGACCTATCTTTATTGAATGTCTAAAAGATGAAATCGTCTTGCAACCCTCGGGGATTCGGTTGCGCAAAGATGAATTCGTATTGCCGCTCCAACCTGGAAATATGCTCGACTCAGCGCTGCTCGCTAACCGGGAGTACTGGCAGCGTTATGACTTGGTCGGTGAGGAGGGCAATCCGTATCCGTTAGTGATTGTTCGCCCAGAGGGTGCTGAGACGTTTGTTTTGGTTCGGCGGGCGATGCAAAGCTGGGACGATGAATTTGGATATGAGCTGGTCGATGGTGGTAAGATGTTAGGTTTTGGACAAAAAGACCCGCAGCTTATTCAGGAAGTAGAAGAGGCGATCGAAGAAGCTAGGCAGCGTCAGCAGTCTCGGATGGCAGTGATTAATTCTCAACGTTCCCGTGATGCAATGTTTGCTAGCGAGCGTACCCGTCCGGGGCTCCGAGTTTCCGGAGGACAAGGTGGGTTTGTTTCGACGGAAAGGGGCCTTGGAAATCGTTGGGAACAATCGCAGATTCGTGGATCTGCTAACCAATCAGATGCAAGCTCTTCAATTGGTTCATCTTCCGCAATGAATTCCAATCAACGAAATTTAAAGAATCAACAACCTAACTCAAGAAGCGAATCGGGATCATCAACGGATGCTTCGTCTCAGTCGAACGCCGGCGTTGGTGGAGAGGTGGCAAGTGACAGTCTTCAGTCGGCGCTAAGTATTGCCAATCAGCGTGGCAGTAATTGGGCATTACCAGCGAAAACAGTGGGGGCGACTGGGTACGTTCGCCCTATTCGTTTGTTGTGCGGCGTTGATTATCTAGAGCTTCAGTCCGGTGGTGTTGTCAGCGGGCGAATTTCAATGGCGCAGGGCACGGCAGCGGCGATTGATCCTTTGGTCGAGCAGATTTGGGGACAAATTAAGTCTTGGGGGGTCGCCGGTAAAAATGGTTATTGGAAACCACAACTTCGCGTGACGGTTTTACCCGGAGGAGAGACGCGGTTTTCAGAATTAAATGGATTGCTGTACAGAAGCGGTCTTTTGATTGAGGAGTCGCGGCGATGAGCCTCAAACAGATCACAACTGGGCAGGATTCCTTTTTAGATATTGTCGCGAACCTTGTCGGAATTCTCATTATTTTAGTGGTCGTGGTCGGCGCTCAGGCATCCACCTCCTGGGTTCGCACCACGCCTAGTGAAGACCTTGTTTCAAAAATTAATGATCTCAAGGAATCCAAGGCTCGTTTGGACGATACGGTTACCAAGCTTCAGTTAGACAATGAGGCTTTAGTAAGGAAACAGGCAAAGGAAAACAGCCTGGCTGCAGCTTTGACTGACCAACGTCATGAAGCCCTCATCAGACTCGAGGTTCTTCAGCAGAAGTTAAAAGTGGCCAAGAAAACGCGGCTTGAAAAATTGGCGGCAATTGATGCTGCGGCAGCAATTGAGATTGAAAAGAAAGATGCTTTTGAGACTCAGCAGCGACTGTTGGAAGACGAATTAGCAGAATTGAATCGAGAGTCTAAGGCTGTTTCTTACAACAATGAACCTAATACCGAAGTCATTAAGCATTTTCCCAATCCAATTGCTAAGACTGTTTTTTCAGATGAAATTCACTTTTGCTTAAATAATGGCCGTCTTTCCTATGTCCCGATGACTGAGTTGCTTTCGCTCATAAAGTCCGAGTGGAAGCGTAATGCGGAACGATTAAGTCGAGCGGAACAGGTGATTGAAATTGTCGGTCCCGTGGACGATTATCGAATGCAATATGAGTTAGTCGTTAAGACAAATTACGATCGGATGGGAGATGGAGCGATGGCCCAGAAAAGCGTCAGCTTTCAAGGGTTTAGGATGATTCCGTCGAGTCCTCTGATCGGAGAACCAATTGAAGCAGCTCTTCAAGAGAATTCCGATTTTCAAAAAAGACTGAGTCATTTCGAGCCGGGCAAAACGACAGTTTCGATTTGGGTCTATCCCAACGATTTTGAGTCGCATGCAATACTCAAAAAATGGATTTACGAAAACGGTTTTCAAATGGCAAGTTGGCCGCTTGACCACGGGAAGAGAATCTCGGGTGGACCTGCCGGTTTCAAGACTTCCGCGCAGTAATCCATACTTCATTTGCACTCAGTTCTCGGTTAAAGTAGTCGTAAACAGACGGCTCGATTCCTGTTTCCTGCTATGATTTTGAGTGCTTCGGCATTTTTGGAAATTGAATAAATCTGTGGGATTGCGAAGGATCGGGCGAACCCTTGTCCCGGTAGTTAGAGCCGAATTTATGGCACGAAAAAATCCTCGGCGGAATATTGCGAGAATTGAAGTTCCGGGAGAAGGTCGAAAGATTTACGGGGGGTGGGAGGTCCGCATTCAGCGGCGAGGCGAACGTTTTTCCAAGTATTTTTCAGATCTTAGCCACGGTGGGAAACGGTTGGCATTGCAGTCAGCTAAAGTTTTTCGAGATGAGATTGATCAGAGATTCAAGCGCTATACTGTCAAGGATTTGGCTACCAAACCTTCGGTACGAAACCGTTCTGGTCAGGTAGGGATTCGCCTTCACGAACAAACTGACCGGCGTGGTGAGTTTGATTATTCCTATTGGTATTGGATTGCCCAGTGGACCGATGGCCACGGACGGCGACGGACTCGCTCTTTTTCAATTCATCGGCATGGAGAGGAAGAGGCATACCGACTTGCCTGCGAAGCCCGTCATCAAGGGATTAGACAAGCCAAGCGGTGATCTCTAAACGCCGCCGTCAAGGCAAACGAGGTTGATTTAACAGCAGTTACCACTCAAGCTGAACTGGTTCTCCAGCGTTGATTCCCAGCATTGCACTTAAGCTGATGCCAACAATTCCAATTTCGAGGAATCCCGAGTTGCTTAGCTTTGCAACCAGCGTCGCTGCGGGTTGGTCATGTGAGTCGGGATAAAGGCCGACCGTTTCATGTCCGCCAAAACTTATACGCACCGATTCGTCTCTAGGCACATGTGAGATTTGTTCGATTGAAATATCAGTCACTAGGTCGCCTTGCACATTCACTGAGGCGACGCGTCCTGCAATCAAATT
>JAALLA010000061.1:0-3858 GCA_011087765.1 Pirellulaceae bacterium | reverse complement strand
TTTAAAAGTTCAAAAATTAGCCTGTGATCATTTTTGAAAGCATCGCTTTGACAAGTCCCGGGTTGGCATTGGGATTTATTTTTCTGGCTTTACCGATCAGCATTCCTATTGCTTTTTCATTCCCTGATCGAATTTGTTCAACCACCTTTTGGTTTTCATCTATCAGTGTTTCGCAGAGGGTAACCAGTTCACTGTTGTCGACAGGTTTGATACCTAGTTGCTTGATCGCTTCTTCAGAAGAAATGGAATGTTCGACCATTGCATTGAGTACTTCTTTACCGCGAGTTTGGTCGAGCGTGCCAGCGATGACTAATTTTAATAGTTCGGTAAATTGCTGAGGAGAAACCGGGTATTGCCGGATGGTTTGGTTCAATTCATTCAGTTGACGCAAGACTTCCTGTCCAATCCAGTTGTTTGCGATGCGACTGTCCTGACAACCATCGGCGACTTCTAAAAAGTAATCCACCACTCCCCTGCCCTGAGAAACGATCACGGCGGCATCATCGGGTTTTAAGTTGTATTCTGTGACAAGTGACTCTCGTAATGTTGATGGCAATTGCACCAGTTGCGATTGGATTAGTTCAATTTGAGTTTCCTCAATGTTGACCGCAATCAGATCCGGGTCAGGGAAATACCGATAGTCGGCTGAATCTTCTTTTTCCCGTTGAAGAGTGGTCGTTTGGGTCTGGTCGTTCCAGCCGCGGGTTTGTTTGGGAGCGTCTGCGATGGTGAGGCCATTTTCTTGCCAGGCTTCAAATTGCCTTTGAGCTTCGAATGTGATTGATCGCTCGACTGCTCGAAAACTGTTGAGGTTTTTGATTTCTACAATGGGCGTGGCAACTTGTTCGCCCCCGAGTGGAATATGCAAGTTGACGTTTGCGTCGCAACGCAAATTACCTTGCTGCATATTGCAATCAGAAACATCAATATAATTCAGGATGAGTTTGAGCTCGGAGAGAAACGCTTTGGCCTCAGCAGCGGTTCGAATGTCTGGATGGGTGACAATTTCAAGAAGTGGAGTGCCTGTTCGATTGAGATCAATTTTTGAGCTTTGCCTGCGACTCGATTCGTCATGGATGCTTTTTCCGGCATCCTCTTCTAGATGTGCTCGTTCAATTCGGATTCTCCTCGATTGCCCCGAAGCCTCGGTGGTTTGGATGTCGAGATGGCCGGGCCCACAAATGGGTTGGTCGAATTGGCTAATTTGATAGCCTTTGGGGAGGTCTGGATAGAAATAGTTTTTTCTGTCCCATTTCGTGGAGCGAGCGATCCGGCAGTTTAGCGAGAGCCCCGTTCGGATGGAAAGTTCCAGAGCTCGGCGGTTGATTACGGGAAGAGCTCCCGGCATTCCGGTACAAATAACGCAGGTTTGTGAATTAGCAGCTTCACCGAAGCGAGTAGAGCAGCCACAGAATAATTTGGAATCCGTGTCGAGTTGGACGTGGACCTCGAGGCCAATGATGATTTTAGCATCGTTAAATGAAACGGCTTGGCGGTTGGTTGATTGTGGGTTGGAATTGGAATTCAAGACTGAGTCCTCCATGGTTCTGATGGGCTCGTCGTATGCCAAGGTGTTTCATTTTGGAATTGATGAGCGGCTCGCAACAGAATGTTTTCTTCGAATGCCCGGCCTTGCAATTGGAGTCCGATAGGCAGTCCCGTGCTCGATGGTTCGACGGGAACTGAAATGGCGGGGATCCCAGCCAAATTTGCCGAGACGGTAAAGATATCGGCGAGGTACATCGCGAGAGGATCTTGGGTGTGTTGCCCTAGTTTGAATGCCGGAGTTGGAGTAGTTGGACCGAGGATTAGGTCGACCTTTTGAAATGCTTCGTCGTAGTCTTGTTTGATCATGCGACGGACTTTCGAAGCTTTTAAGTAATAGGCTTCGTAATAGCCGGAGCTGAGGGCATAGGTTCCTAGCATGATTCGCTGTTTGACCTCGTCACCAAATCCTTGTCCCCGTGTATTGCGGTACATTTCTTCAAGGTCGTTGGCTTGGGCCCGAAAGGTGTAGCGGACGCCATCATAGCGGGCCAAATTACTCGAAGCTTCGCAGGGTGCGATAATGTAATAGGCGGCAACAGCCGACTTTGTATGCGGCAATTCGATTTCTTCGATGTTTGCCCCGAGTTGCTTGAAAACGGAAATGGCATCGTTGATCTTTGTTTTGACTTCTAAATGGAGTCCCTCGTTCAAATGGTCTCGACAAACTCCAATACGGATGCCTTTCAAAGGTATTTCGAGGCTGGCCAGGGAATCTGAGACCTGTTCTTTTGAGGAGGTTGAGTCGCGTGGATCGAATCCTGCGATGACTGACATTAGCAGTGCGGATTCTTTTGCGGTCCGTGTCATGGGGCCGATTTGATCGAGGCTGCTTGCGAAGGCGATCAATCCATAACGGCTGACCCTTCCATACGTAGGCTTTAGCCCAGTGATTCCACAAAACGAGGCGGGTTGGCGAATTGAACCACCCGTATCCGAACCAATCGCGACGGGCGCTAAACGACCGGCAACACAGGCCGCTGATCCTCCGCTTGAGCCCCCGGGTACCCGATCAGTTGCCCAGGGATTGTTGGTAGAACCGAAATACGAATTTTCGGTGGAGCTGCCCATTGCGAACTCGTCCATGTTGGTTTTCCCAATCACGATCGCGCCGGCTGATTTTAATCGTTCGACGATGGTCGCATCGTAGGGAGCTGAAAATTTTTCCAGCATCTTGGAGCCCGCGGTCGTTGGTTGCCCGGCAACACAAATCCCGTCTTTTATGGCAATCGGTAGACCAGCGAGGCAGCCTAGAGATTCTCCAGCCTTTCTCCTGTTGTCGATCGCTTCGGCTTGTTCAAGCGCTTTATCAGAGACACTGATGAAGGCATTAAGGTCCGAATTGTGGGTCTCGATGCGCTCGAGAAAGTGCTGAACACAGTCAGTTGCTGTTATTTCTCCAGCGTTGAGTTGGTCGACGATTATGTCAGCGTTCAAAGCTGAGAGAGTCATGTGTTCGTCCAGTTAAATGGAAAATCCGAATCTTAAATTACGAATCAGTTTGTTTAAAAACGGGGGGGACCAAATAGAATTCTCCATCTGATTCAGGTGCGTTATCTAAGATTTTTTCGCGAGGGACGCTAGTCTGAAGTTGATCGTCTCGAATGGCATTTACCGATTCGATAGCTCCGAAAAAAGGGATGACGTCCTCGGGTAGTTCAACCTGTTCCAGTTGACTTACGAAGCTGAGTATCTGTTCCAGTTTTTCACCTGAAGACTTTAGTTGCTGTTCGTCGAGGTGAATCCGCGCGAGTCTCGCAACTTGATTTACGATAGGTTGCTCAGGAGTATCGGGCATAAGAGATTCCGCAGGATCAATGGACGGCTTGCTACCAGTGCTTGGGCAGATTCTTTATTCGAAAACGACTAAAGGGACGCCTTGCAGGACTAAGCATAGCGTTTCGATCTGAGGAACAAAACTAGGTTCGCAGATAGGCGTTCGCGCAAAAATAGACAGAATTTTGCTGAAGCGGCTTAAACCAGAGAGCAATTACGAAGGTAATTTGAACGGCTTTTGCTTAACTGCTTTTCGAATTGCCCCGCTGCGGATGCATTGAACGCAAACTTTGAGCGTTTTAGTTCCGCCACCGGGGATCGCGGTGCGAACCTTTTGGAGGTTGGGACGGAATTGTCGACGGGTAATCCCGGTCTTTTTCGTACCGACACCACCGAGATACTTGGCTTTACCACGCGTTTCGACACGATTGCCCATTTGAGGGCCTTTTCCACATACTTCACAAACGCGAGCCATGACTTTGTCCGTTTAAAATCGATCACATTTTCAGATTTAGATACTAAAAGTTAGCTACGCAG
>JAALLA010000320.1 GCA_011087765.1 Pirellulaceae bacterium | reverse complement strand
CCTCGTGTTCCGCCACGATTCATACTGGAAGGTCGTCCGCTCGAATCAAACTCCGGAGGTAAACCCACTCCACCCTGTTGATCACGGGGAATACTGCGCCCATTTCCTCCATCTGCGTTCAACGAATTTTGCATTCCCTCAAACTTGGAATTCCTAGGTCTACCTCGTGTTCCAGAAGCATCACCACCCTGGACATATCCACCCTCGGGAGTCCCGTTATCTAAACGCTTAATTCGAATGTTTCGGAACCAGACTTCATTTCCATGATCTTGGAACGCGATATGTCCCCCACGATTTTTTGCAAATTTCTCCCAGTCCTTAAACTTACTGTTACCTAATCGCTCATTCCACTCAGGACTCCCAATTTCAGTATCGAGTACTTTTTTCAAATTCAAGTAGTAGGTTACGCGATTTCCGACGACAGTAATTCGTGTCTTATTCCAGGTTCCGACTTCCCGAAGCGTTTTGTTGCCATCACGATCTTTTGCGGGAAACATGCCGTACAAAGAACCGGCTGATGTTAATTCGTTTGCCCCATCCGCATGCTCGCTATCATCGAGAATTTGATATTCCGGGCCAGACATGTAGGGAGCACTATCACCAAGTGAAACGCGCCACATGATTCCGCTGTTAGCTCCAACGGCCACTTTCCACTCTACTTGCAAATCAAAATCACCATAAGTTTGCCGCGTGATCAGATCACCGCCACCAGACCCATCGAAATATAGATCGCGCCCATCCAACGACCAGCCTTCACCGATTTGTTCAGACTTATATCCCCGAAACTGGCTCAAGTCTCGTGAATCGAGCAGATTGACATATCTAGCTTTGCCCGTCGTTCCACCGGTAAACCCATCCGAACCACCATCTCGGTCTCCGTCCGGCTTTCCTTGTTTCATCTGACCACCACCGTTAGCAAATTTGCCTTGAGCATTCGCTTCCTGTAGCGCGCCCAGAGCCAAAAGAGCAGCACACGCGAGTGAGCATATCGGCGATCGTAAAATCAAATGGAAAGACATTTTATTCTCCTGGAACACTGAGACTGCTTAGGTTGTCGCAGCCAAATAAGTTATTTTGAATCACATCCTGTGCAAGCAGATGACCGACCCTGTTTCTGTGTCTCTGCTATGTCCCGAAGCCAGCGAACTCGAATCGTTTGACCATTCCCAAGAACGCTATTTCGACTCTTCGAATTCTAGTGTTTTGTCTTTCCATTGTCGAATCGTTGCCCCGCATTCAGACTATTTTTGGGAGAATTCCAGCACCGTCGAGAATTCGCTGGAAAAACCCTAAAAACCACGCATAAAGTAAAGGTTAATGTAAAAAAACCCAACTCCTACACATTGCCTTATCACAAATTCCCCCCGCCTAATTACGGGTTGTCCAAAGGATTAAAATTCCACATTTCCAACGTCAACAAGATCGACAATACCACGAACCCAATCAACCAATACCGTGGCCATATCTGGGCAGGACGCCCTTCACTGATTCGGGTGCTGATACCTACACACCAAAAAGTTATCGCGGTTCCCAAAACGATCGCGACAATGTTAGTAAAAAACAAAAGGGAAGCGCCACCAGCAAGAGTTAAATCTCCCATCGTTAACGCCAACCCGGATGTCGCGATTGGTGGTACCAACGCCGCGGCAATCGCAACTCCAGGTAACGCCGAAATCAAATTTGGTCGCCCCATCGCGTACGCCGCAGCAACTCCACTTGCCAAAGCCACCACCAGATCAAGAAAATTTGGCGATCCCCGATCTGCCATCTGTTCACTGATCTCAACCCCGGGCGCGAACAATCGCAACATCAGACCGATCGAAGCGCCGATTAACAATGCAATAGCGAAGCCCCATGAAACTGATCTCAATGCCGATCGAATGAGTTTTAAATTCCCTTGGACTAACGCAAATCCCATTGCGACAAGAGGCGTCATTAGTGGAGCAACCAACATGGCGCCAATGACCACAGCGCCTGAATCTCTTACCAAACCGAGAGCGGCAATGAGCGTAGAAAGAGAAATCAACGCGCCAAAATCGAAATTAAATTGAGAGTTCAACTGTAAGTCGTCAACCAGCTTCACCCGCCGTTCGCGATCAATTTGAGGAACCTTGCTTCGAACCCATAAGGTCACACCTCCCCAAACACGCACGGTTAGGGGCACGGCTGCTCGCACCGCTACAATGGACGGAGCAACCTCTTGGGGACCAAGATCCAAATCTAAAAACAACGACCGGATGACTTTCTCTTTCCGCGTCCCGACCAGCAAAACATCAAAACCCAAATCAGGAATTTGTCGAATCCCGTCACACAACGAATCAGCAAGAATCGATCGTGGTACAATTTCTGCCGACTTGTCGTGTTTTGTTTTCGCTAGTTGACTGAGATGCCTTTCAGCAATTTCGGCAGCAACCTCGTCATCGTCTGGCCGAACATACAACAACCCCACCTTCTCGGTTTCGACCGCCTTTGCAAGTTGTAAACTTCTCGCTATCGCCAACCTCTGGTCGGAATCGGTTTCCCCCTCACTTGCGACAAGTATTCGACTGGTTCCCTCCCCTGCCGGAACCTCCCCTTTGACTACCGCAACCTGGCAGGGAGCCGCCCGAAAAACCTTTTGGTGCCACCGCATATCAGTCTCATTCGAACCTTTTACGGGAGTGAATGCGGGCAACAAGACTAGACGCACATCGAGGTTACCAATTTCCTCCACAAAAGCATCCTCGGGCGCAGTAGCGACCAGTTCGCGCGTTTCGATTGCAACCCGATCCATATCGGTCGACTCTTCACCGTCAGCAATAGCTTCCTTCATAACCACACGACGCGGGTCCATTTTTTCCAGCTCGGCGAATACCGATTGATAGAGCGAGTGCCCCTCTTTTTCTGAAACTTCTAATTTTTCCCACGCTCGCTTGCCCTTTGATTTCTTTGGACAAACAATCAGCAAATCGGTGTGATCTACCGACGCAAAGTGAACCCCCCACGGGATGAGGCATGAGGCATCAGACTCACTGGTAATGAATACGGCTACAGTCATGCTGAAATCGTCCGGTGGAGATCACATTAGGCGTTCGCAGAAAACAAATGATCAAAAGATCCTAAGAAAACACTCGCGTCCAGAATTTGCGGTGGCGTTTAGCGATTATAGCCAAACGTCAAGGAAAAACCACGTAAGCCAAGATTGGAATTGGAAGCTGTCGTATGATTCATTCCAAGCCAGGCCTGATAATCAAGACCAGTCCGAAGATAGAAAGATCGATTTCCACCACGAGAAATTACGTACTGAGCACCCATGAACAGATTTAAATTAGTTAAAAATTCGTCATCGCCTATGTTTTGGAAAACAAACCCTGACGTGTCTTTAACGACTTTGTCCCTATGTCCGAAAATCAAGCCAAAATCACCGGTGGCAAGAAATTCAATCTTTGTGTGACCGATTGGGCGGAAGTAATCAAATCCAAACGTCGGTCCCACACCTTGAAACCGGTCTTCTCCCTCCCAGCTGATCGTGCTGCCCGAAACATCAGTAAGAAACGCGTTGGTCTGACGTTTCACTTCAACCCACTGGAATCCGAAGCGCCCCCCCATTCGCGAGACCTTGAATTTTAAATCTTTAAAAAAGCTAGCCTCAATACTCTGAACATCGAGAGCGT
>JAALLA010000060.1 GCA_011087765.1 Pirellulaceae bacterium | reverse complement strand
CGGCCAACCGGCCATCACCCATTGTTGTTTGAAAGCTAGGAGAGCGAAGTGGCCTCTGAAAAGTACCTGTTTACAAGTGAATCCGTCAGTATGGGGCACCCCGATAAACTGGCCGACCAAATTTCTGACAGTATTCTCGACGCCATGCTGGCTCAGGATCCGACTAGCCGCGTGGCCTGTGAAACGATGGTCACCACTGGCCTGGCCGTAATCGCCGGCGAGATCACCTCAAAAGCCGAAGTTGATGTCGAAAAAATTGTACGCGATGTAATTCGCGAAGTTGGCTACACCTCCGATGAAATTGGAATTGGTGCAGACACCTGCGAAGTCCTGGTTAAGCTTGACCAGCAAAGCCCAGACATTGCCCAAGGGGTCGACAGAGACGGTGCCGGCGATCAAGGACTGATGTTCGGATTTGCCTGCGACGAGACTGAAGAGCTAATGCCGCTTCCAATCGCACTCTCTCACAAAATCCTAGCTCGGCTAAACAAAGCTCGGTTCGAAGGAGAAGTCAACTGGCTTCGCCCCGATAGCAAGAGTCAAGTCACTGTCGAGTACGATGGTTTTACTCCAATTCGCATCGACACAGTGGTTGTTTCAACTCAACACAGCCCCGACGTGACCAACGAGGAAATTCAGAAATTCATTAAGGAAGAGATCGTCAATCCATTGTTACCGGCGGAACTCAACAAGGGTGATGTGACCTACCATATCAATCCAACCGGGAAGTTCGTGATCGGTGGCCCCCACGGTGACTGTGGCTTGACCGGCCGAAAAATCATTGTCGACACCTACGGTGGCGTGGGACGACACGGTGGAGGCGCATTCAGCGGAAAAGACTCGACCAAAGTAGACCGCAGTGCCGCCTACATGGCCCGACATGTCGCCAAAAACATCGTCGCTGCTGGACTTGCGAAACGTTGCGAAGTTCAACTCGCCTACGCGATTGGCGTCGCTGATCCGGTCAGCGTAAACGTCGATACCCAGGGAACGGGAACCATTCCCAACGAAACAATTTGTGCAATCGTGCGAGAAGTATTCCAGCTTTCGACGAAGGGAATTATTGAAGAACTACAGCTTCAACGACCAATTTTCAGAAAAACTGCCGAAGGTGGCCACTTCGGCCGAAACGACCCAGACTTTACTTGGGAAAGTACCGCTAAAGCAGAGGAAATCGCAGAAAAAGTCGCGACAGCATCAGCATCTTAAGTCGATTCCCCGCGCTTTCTTGTTCTCTGATTCGACATTGCCATTTGTCGAACAAGCCAATTAATCTACTCTTAGGGCAACGCAAGTTGCCCTTTTTTTATGTCTTCTCGAAAGACAATGGTGAGTGCCAACCACCGGGTTCGACGCCCGCAATCCCACGCCCCTGAAAACCATGAACGACGAATTAATTAATAACTTAATTGAAATCGAAGGGGAATCGGATTCCATCGATAGCGAAATCGCTCTCCAGCAGATCCTTGAGACACCGGGATTATTTCAGCATGTTACTCGCAGCGATCAGGAAGGCCTTGAAACCGTCGTAGGCTACTTTCGCATTGATTTCGAACCCAATAGCCAGCGGCACATTTTACATGTCCCCTTCTCACCCCCTTTAAAAACGATTCCCCAGGTCGATACCAATACACTTGGAGAACAAGAGGCACGCATCCGTATTACCGACCGACAAAAATTTGGCTTGAGAATGGAGGTCATCCTCCCCCACATCACCGATTCAAGTCAGCAGATGATTATTGAAACGATTGCATCAGAAATAACCGACACACAATAATCATTTCCACGAGCCTGCTGTCGATTTAATCGCAATTAAGAATCACTTGGTTATACTGACTCCAATCGCTCGGATTCTCGTCACTATAGTCGAAACGAATCATGCAATTTGAAAACATTAAAAACCAAGACCTATTTAATCGGCTGAATAAATTTAACCAGTCCCACGTCCTACAGTTTTGGGATGAACTGTCCCCGCTCCAAAAAGACGAACTGACTGATCAACTGGAGTCCTTCGATTTCCAATTGATCGAGAGTCTTACCAACCTCGCTTCAGCCCAATCACCTTGGGAAAAAATCGCTCAAGCAGCCGAGGTTCCACCCGCAATTACACTCCTTCAACAATCGCCCGACCAACCCCTATATCAACAGGCGAGAACAGCGGGAGAAGAAGCACTGGCGGCGGGCAAAGTTGGTATGATTCTCGTTGCTGGAGGGCAGGGGACTCGTCTAGGATTCGACCACCCCAAAGGTATGTTTCCGATTGGTCCTGTCAGTGACCGGACTCTATACCAAATGCACTTCGAGCAGGTACTCGGACGATCTCGCCAATTCGGAGTTCGAATTCCTCTTTATGTAATGACCAGTCCACCGACCCATGATGAAACAACGCAATTTCTAACTGACCACCAATTCTTCGGAATGGATCCCGCTGACGTTAAAATATTCTGCCAGGGAGTCATGCCCGCGGTCGACCAAAAAGGGAAGTTATTACTTGAAACAAAGTCACGCGTTTTTGTAAGTCCCGACGGGCACGGAGGAACTCTGGAAGCGCTGGCCCGGAGTGGATGCCTCCAACATGCGAAAACAAGAGGAGTTGAGCACCTCTTTTACGGCCAAGTTGATAATCCGTTAATTCAAACATGCGATCCGGCACTGGTTGGCTACCATCTAAATTCTGGATCAGAAATGACTTCGCAAGTCGTTAGAAAAACGGACTGGTCTCAAAAAGTTGGAAATGTGGTGTCGGTCGACGGCAAAGTCCAGATCATTGAATACAGCGACCTTCCAGAAAAATATGCAAAGCAAACGAACCCGGATGGCACGCTCAAGCTTTGGGCGGGAAGCATCGCTGTCCACCTTTTCAAACTTGAATTTCTCGACCGCTCGTTAACTCAGGCAGATTCTCTACCATTTCATCTCGCTAATAAAAAAGTTCCATTCCTCGATGCCTCGGGAAAACAAGTTGAACCCAGTGAACCCAACGCCATTAAATTTGAGCGATTTATTTTTGATCTTCTTCCGCTGGCGGAAAATGCCATCGTATGTGAAGTCAAACCGGAAGACGGATTCTGCGCCGTAAAAAATGCAGCGCCCGCGGATTCCGAGACGCCACAGCATGTCAAGAACGCCATCTCAGACTTGCATAGCCGCTGGTTGATGACAGCCGGCGCCAAATTGGCTCCGGGAATCAAAGTTGAAATCAATCCTATTTTTGCTGCGGACGTCGAATCATTAAAAGCCAAGGTTCCCGCAGAGACTAACATCACCGAAACTACATATTTCAAGTAATTGAGTTGGCTAGAAATTCGCCGCTCAATTGAATTTAAATCTCCAATAAAGTTTAGACTCCAACAGGAATGCAATGCTGCACGCAATGATAATGGCCGGTGGCTCGGGTACACGTTTTTGGCCAGCGAGTCGAAAATCAAACCCGAAGCAGCTTCTTAATCTGACGGGTCAACGGTCCATGATTCAATCGACAGCAGATCGATTGACGGGGCTCTGCCCACTGGAAAACCTATTGATTGTCACGAATCAATCTCTGGTCGATGCGATTTCGCAACAATTACCGGAAGTGCCCCGCACGTCAATTATCGGCGAACCTGCCAAACGGGACACTGCTCCCTGCATCGGACTTGCTGCTGCCTTGATTGCCTCTCGTGACCCTGAAGCCACGATGGTCGTAATGCCAGCTGACCATGTCATTGGACCGGACGATGTGTTCCAGGACGCTCTAAACCATGCGGCAGAATTGGTAGAAGAGGATCCTTCACGAATCGTTACGTTTGGAATTAAGCCGAGTTACCCAGCTGAAGCTTTTGGCTACATTGAGCGGACTGGCGAAGCCCTTTATCAAAAAAGGCTGCCGAGTTTTTCAGTCAACCGCTTTCGGGAAAAACCAGATCTCGAAACAGCAAAAGCGTTCCTCGAGGCAGGCTCTTTTTATTGGAATTCTGGCATTTTCGTTTGGAAGGTAAAGACCATTCTTGCTGCCTTGCAGGAATTCCAACCGGCAATGTTAACTCGCATCAACACCATTGCAGGCACGATCGGCACACCCAACTTTGAGGAAACCTTGCAAAGAGAATTCTGCGCAATTGAGGGGACTTCCATCGATTATGCAGTGATGGAAAAACATGAAAACGTCATGGTCGTTGAAGCCCCTTTTCAGTGGGACGATCTTGGGAACTGGTCTGCCATTCCAAGACTCAAAGGAATGAATGAGTCAGGAAACACAATCGCCGGTGATCACATTGGCATCAATACTGAGAATTCACTAATTCGTACCGAGGACGGGCACTTGATTGTCACGATTGGAATGAAAGACTGTATTGTCGTGCACACCCCCAACGCCACTTTAGTTGCAGACAAAAGCCAAGAACAATCCATTAAACAAGTCGTTGCAGAATTGGAAAGTCGCGGCCTTGATCAATACCTCTAGAGTCATATTTCAATTCCAGAGCATTTAATGAAAATCATCTCCCCAACCATCACGCTCGCTTTGCTGGGCATGAGTTTATTCTCGACGTTCGCGTTTGCCCAAACAGACGAACTGAAAACCAACGATGAATCGAATCCAAAGGCTCCGCTTAACTGGCAACTGAAGACACTCGGAGGAATGCAGTTCTGGACCGACGTTAAGAATTTCAGTGGGTGGCGGATTCAGCAAAATTCAGAGACCGACCATTTCCGACTAATCGACCCAACTGCAGTCCGGTTTGCTTTTGGAACCCGCCAACAATGCGAAGTAGCATTGTCAAAAATCACCATAGCAGAAAAGATCCGCCCTTTAAAAGGAAAGATCGTAATCCTCCTTCATGGGCTCATGAGAACAAATGCCTCGATGGCGCCCCTCGGAGAGTACTTGAAGGAAAATGGGGGATTCGAAATCGTGAATTTCCAATATGCTAGTACGCGAAAACGCGTGGAAGACCACGCCAAGGCTCTGCAGCAAGTGATCGACAACCTTGGCAGTGACGTGACTGAGATCAATTTCGTCGGCCACTCGCTAGGAAACATAGTCGTTCGCCGTTACCTTGGCGACCAAACCAATTCCAGGCAGAAAATTGATCCGCGAATCCAACGAATGGTCATGCTCGGCCCCCCAAATCAAGGATCCCGCATGGCTCGATTACTCCGATCCAGTTTGAGTTTTAAAGTCCTTGCGGGGGTGAGCGGAGGCGAACTTTCAAACGCGTGGGATCAGTTAGAACCAACCCTGGCCACTCCGGAATTTGAATTTGCAATTATTGCAGGTGGGCAGGTTGGGCAAAGCAAGTTCAACAACATTTTGTTAACTGGGAAAGACGACTTTACAGTAAGCGTCGATGAAACAAAATTAATCGGTGCAAGTGATTTTCAAATTAGACCGCTGATCCATACAACGATGATGAAGGATAAAGAGGTCTTTCAAGGTACGCTTCGGTTCTTTGAAAATGGATACCTAAGATCAGAATCATCTCGCAACCCGCTAACCAGCCTCAAGTAACCTGCAACGGAAGGGTCTGCAATGATTCCCCCTAACTCGACTTCCGGCATAGAAGAACCGAATCCGCCGCGAGCACTCCCCTCCGCGGGTCGCCTGCTTGGAATTGACTACGGTACAGTTCGGGTTGGGATCGCAATCAGTGACCCTTCTCAAACCATTGCCAGTCCCCTCGAAACGTATACCCGTCGTAGTGACAAACTCGATGCCAACTATTTTGTCGATCTTGTTAAACACGAAAAAATCGTCGGCTTGGTAGTAGGACTCCCAGTTCACATGTCAGGTGACGAAAGTGAAAAGTCTCGCGAGGCAGTCGAGTTTGGAAAATGGCTCAAACAATCAACGGATCGGCCAGTAATCTGGGTCGACGAGCGATACACCACCTCGATGGCAAGAGAAATGCTGAGTCACTCAACGCTCTCAGGAAAAAAAAGAAAAGCTCAGCTTGACAAACTAGCAGCCCAAATTTTGTTGGCCACTTATCTAGAATCCGGTGCAGAAGCTGACATTCAAGATCTGAATCAAGACTGAGCCGTTTGTCTGAGCCGTCTGCCTGAGCCGTTGGAACAAGTCAAATTTCGATTGACGGGTCGAAAAGCAGGCTGCTAAATTCAAGCTTACTTTTCAAATAAGTAGCGAAGTAGGCTAAACAACAAAAATCCGACCCAAATCAGCCAGCCATAGCCATTCTTCTCTCCAGACTGAGAAACCAACTCCACGTGATGTTCGTTTTTCACACCAATGGAAGTAACAAAAGCAACAGCGTCGCCCTCCTCCCAACCGCTATCGACCAACTGCCCTATGATTTCACCGGGATCCGTCCCTTCATCTAAATTCTCAGAGATCATCTCGGCTAGTTCTTCGATCTCATCTGCGTCTTGCCCCGGAGGCAATCTGTAATCCGCCATGACTAAATCCCGTTATCACAAAGTGTCATCATTGAAATACTGATCAGTGCAATTACCGACTAATAGCCAAGCACTGGCGACAACCAACGTTCAATTTCTTCGATCGGCTGTCCTTTTAATTTAGCATAATGCTCCGCTTGATCCTTAGTAATTTTATTGATTGAAAAATAACGCGATTTTGGATGAGCAAAATACAATCCACTCACTGCGGCACCCGGCCACATCGCATATGACTCAGTCAAGCTAATTCCAGTAACTGGCTCCACATTCATCAAATCCCAAAGCGTTTGTTTTTCGGTATGATCGGGGCATGCCGGGTAGCCGGCCGCCGGTCGAATTCCCCGATACTTCTCTTTAATCAACTGCTCTTCCGACAAATTCTCTTCAGCACCAAACCCCCAATCGACTCTTGCTCGATGATGCAGCATTTCAGCAAACGCCTCCGCCAAACGGTCAGCCAGCGCTGCAACCATGATGGCATTGTAATCATCATGATCTTCTCGATACTGCTGAGCCAACTCGTCGCAACCATGTCCCGTGGTGACGGCAAAACCGCCAACATAGTCCACTCTTCCACAATCGAAGGGTGCAACATAATCGGCGAGCGATCGAAAACAATCGATTCCCTTTCGCTGCCATTGCTGACGAAGCATTGGGAATCTGGCAACCTCTTTCTCACGTGACTCACTCTCGTAAAGAACGACCGTATCACCCTCACTATTAGCGGGCCAAAACCCATAAATTCCGCGAGCCGTAAGCAAGTCCTCGTCGATGATCTTCTTGAGCATTAACTGGGCATCACCAAATAATCGAGTCGCTTCTTCACCAACAATCTTGTCCTCGAGTATTTTTGGATATTTTCCGTGTAATTCCCAAGACATAAAAAATGGCGTCCAATCGATGAACCTTGCAATCTCATCAAGTTTAATTTCCTCGTGTCCATTAGCTGCGTCGACAAAAGTCTGGCCCTTAGCAGTTGTTCCCAAAGACTTTGTCCCCGTGAACCCGGGCTTCGCGAGATCCGCTGAATCCCATTCTGTTTGAAATCGTTTCTCATACGCTTCTTCATACGGCACGAGTGTCATTTGCCGTTCTTCGTATCCTGCGACTAACGTCGATTGCAATGTCGAATTCTCTTGAATGAACTGGGGTTTCAATTCCTGGTTGATTAATCGATCCACCACCCCCACACTGCGGGAAGCGTCGAGTACGTGAATGACTCCGGGTTTATATTCTGGTGCAATCCTGACCGCCGTATGCTTGTCGCTAGTGGTGGCGCCACCAATCAATAACGGAATGGTCATGTTTAACCGTGTCATTTCTTTAGCGACATAGACCATCTCGTCAAGGCTAGGGGTGATTAGCCCCGACAGGCCTATCAAATCAACCTCATGCTTAACGGCGGCTTCCAGAATTTTTTCGCAAGACACCATCACACCCAAGTCAACAACCTCATAGTTATTACATCCGAGTACAACTCCAACGATGTTCTTTCCAATATCGTGTACGTCTCCCTTAACTGTAGCCAGCAAAATTTTCCCGCGATAACTCTTGCTCTCTAGACCGGACGCAAGCTTCTCCTCTTCCATATAAGGGAGCAGGTGGGCAACCGCCTTTTTCATGACTCGCGCTGACTTAACCACTTGCGGGAGGAACATCTTTCCACTGCCAAACAGATCCCCGACCGTTGACATCCCTGCCATCATTGGCCCTTCGATAATACTTAGGCAACGATCGTAGGCCAATCTTGCTTCTTCCGTATCTTCAACAACGAATTTATCAATTCCCTTGACCAATGCGTGCGACAACCGCTCCTCTACCGAGAGGTTTCGCCATTCCAAATTTTCGCTTTTGGTCTTCTTTCCTTTTTGGTCTTTTACCGTTTCAGAAAACTCGAGTAATCGATCCGTTGCGTCCGCCCGACGGTTTAACAACACGTCCTCCACACGCTCAAGCAGGTCTTTCGGGATTTCTTCATAGATTTCCAACTGACCGGCGTTCACGATCCCCATGTCCAAACCTGCTTCAATTGCATGAAACAGAAACGCAGAATTGATCGCTTCCCGAACGACGCCGTTTCCCCGAAAACTAAAACTCACATTGGAAACGCCGCCTGAAATCTTTGCTCGAGGACACTCGACCTTGATCCTCCGGGTTGCATCGAAAAAATTGACAGCGTAGTTATCGTGTTCCTCCATTCCCGTCGCAATCGTCAGGATGTTCGGATCGAAAATAATATCTTCGGGCGGGAAATCCAGCTCTTGCGTCAACAAATCATAAGCTCGTTTACAAATGCGAACCTTGTCGTCCGTCTCCACGGCCTGGCCTTTCTCGTCGAACGCCATCACAACCGCCGCTGCCCCGTAACGCCGAACCAATTTGGCTCGCTCGAGAAATTCAGCCTCGCCCTCTTTTAAACTAATTGAATTAACGATCGCTTTTCCTTGAACGGCACGCAGTCCCGCTTCGATGACCGACCACTTGGAACTGTCGATCATCACGGGTACAGCGCTGATATCCGACTCTCCTGCGATTAACCTGAGAAATGTCGTCATCGCTTGTTCACCATCGAGCAAAGCGTCGTCCATATTGATATCGATCACCGCGGCGCCACCTTCGACTTGGTCCCGCGCAACCTCGATAGCTTCCTCGAACTTTTCGTCTCGAATCAATCTTGCGAATTTTCGCGACCCGGTAACGTTAGTTCTTTCTCCGACCATTAAGAAATTTGCATCGTCGCGTAAATTCAATGGCCTGGATCCAGAGAGCCGAGTTAATGGCTCAATCTGATTGGGTCGGTGAGGTTGGCAGCCGCGAACGGCATTACTGATTGCTGCAATATGAGCAGGGGTCGTTCCACAACAACCTCCTACAATGTTTAACCAACCACCTTCAGCCCATTCTTTAATCGTGGCTGCCATTTGATCCGGCCCAAGATCAAACTCGCCCATCTCATTGGGCGTCCCGGCATTAGGATGGCAACTGATGTAACCCGTCGAAACTTTAGAAAGCTCTTCTATATGCGATCTCATAATATCGGGGCCAAGAGCACAGTTCATACCGACACTGACCATTGGAAAATGCGAAATAGAATTCCAGAATGCCTCAACCAACTGGCCCGAAACAAACGTCGCCCCCGATTCGGCAAAAGTTCCCGAGACCATGACGGGCACAACATTCCCAGACTCCTCGAAGTATCTCGCAATTGCAAACAAACATGCCTTCAGATTTAAAGTGTCAATCACCGTCTCTGGAAACAAGATATCGACCCCGGCTTCAACCAATGCCTTCACCTGAATAAAATAAGACGCTTCCATCTCCTCGAAGGAAGTATTCCGAAAGGCAGGATCTTCGACCTTGGTACTGATTGCCGTCTGCTTGGAAGTCGGGCCGATTGAACCAGCCACGAAACGCGGCTGATCAGGAGTCTTCGCGGTGTACTCATCTGCTGCCCGCCTAGCATTGGCTACTCCCGCAAAATTAATTTCCCGAACAATATCCTCGGGAAAATCAAAATCACTCAATCCAACCAAACTCGCCTGAAACGTATTGGTTTCAATAATATCTGCTCCGGCTTCCAGATACTGACGATGGAGGTCTGTAATTTTTTCAGGATGAGTCAATCCGAAAACATCCGTGCAATTTTTAAGATCGTGAGGCCATTCTTTAAATCGCTCACTACGAACCTCAGCCTCCGTCAGACCGAGTCCAAAAATCATGGATCCCATCGCTCCATCGAGCACCAAAATCTCTTTCTCAAGCCGATTAAGAAACAAATCAGTTTTACTTTTTTGGTTAACCACAGACACTTTTGGTTGTTCCCTTCGCCGCAAAATCAATTGCGGTGTTAATTCAGGTCAGGTAGGCAAAACGGCAGCAGATGACAGCACTTATTTTAGTTGAGAAACGAATTCTCCGAAACCGAAGGCTCAAGACAATCTCAGGGTGGGCCGATGATTAAGAAGTGCACCAATCTGCCAACTCGCCATCAGGTCCTGTGATGAACCCAACGATTATTGTTCAGCAAAACTACGATTTCTCTGATCTCGTGATACCCGCAAACCAATTGCCCGTTCAACCGGCTGAAGAGACTTCCAAAGCGGCCGTCATTCGCCCAATGACACCGCTAAACGTGCAAACTAGTGGCCGTACGGAGCCAACTCCAATGGGGCAACCAACCCACTCAAACGCTGCCAATAAAAAACATGGGCAAACAGGCGAAACTCGTTCGCTATCGGAATACCCTTCATCCGAAAATTCTGCTGAACTTCCACCACGGTCGATCCCGGTTGAAATTCGTCCAATTTCTTCGCAGTCGCCAAATGTGCCCCCTGAGCGAAGCAAAATGGATTTTGACTCGCATTACCACACCACTGTGAATACAACGGCTCTACCTGACGATCAGCGCTTAGACCTATTGGCCACCCTCAGGCCAAACCAGGAATTGCCCTTGGAAACGCTGGAAATTGCCCCTATGAAATCTCACGGATCGGGCGTCATCCCTAACTTCGAAGAACTAACCAAGGGCGTTGGTGCTACACCTCGGGTTGCGCTACCGCAGAGCGAGCAACCTTACCGCCCAGCCACAGGCTCGGATCGAGCCAATCAACTTCTTGCCAAAAGCAGGCGCGAGCAGTCAGCAATCGAAATCGACCAAAATTTCCAAGCCACTGTCAAAGCACGGATCGATGCAGAATCCTTGTCTCGGCTTTCCAGCGGTCCAACGGTTGGAAAGACAAATAATATTCCATCGGATCGTGCAGATATTCATCGACTCGCACAAACAAGTAGTCATTCTCGAGAGACAATCCAAGCCGAAGCGGAAAAAGTGACTCAGGAATTCCTTCATGGCAGCGGGCATGAAGTTCCAAGTAATGTTGCCGCATGGGACGTCGAAGATTTTCGCTGGGCGGAAACAACCAACCAGCTGATCGTTTCAGGTGAGCAGTCCTTAAACTACCTCCACCAAAGCCTCCTTGATCTAATTCACCCGGGTCGATCGCGTATCATTGTCGGTGGCGTCGAGCGCGGCGAAGGCACCACGTCCATTGCGATAAGCCTCGCCCGTTGGATTGCAGCTTCCGGAAAAAAAGTCCTTCTGGTTGATGGCGATCTTTCTACCGCAGACTTAAGTCGGCAAGCTGGTATGGCTAAGAACATCTCTTGGATGAATTCGATTCACCACGCACTCCCCAATGCCGAACTAACGGTACGATCTCAAAAATCGAACTTGTGCTTATTGCCGCTGGATTCGGTTGAATCCAGAAGCCAATGGCCAAGATTTATCTACGATGAACTCGGAAAGATCATCAATCAAGCACAAAACGATTTTGATCTAATCATCACCGACGTGGGCCCAGTCGAACAAATGATGGCAGAGCTAAGCCGCCCTAGCTGCCTTGCCGACGCTACCGTGCTGGTTCACGATGGAGTACAATCAGGGACGTTGAAGACAACCCAAAAACGATTGAAAATGTTTGGGTTAAACAACCTCATCATTGCTCAAAACCGGGCAACATTACCAACGCAAAACGCCGCCTAAACCGACTGCAATGCGGGCCGCGTGCTGACTTGAGAGTTAAGTGAAGCTAACCCGCCAACCGTGGATCGTCATTTCCGCCCTCGCCTTAATTGTCGCAGTCGGAGGTTGGCTGCGTTTTCAAGTTGCGACGAACGACTTGCTTTGGCTGGACGAACTGCACACCGGCTGGGTTGTCGATGCTCCTGCATCCAGCGACATTGCCTCGCGGGCTGCAGATGGCAACCAAACTCCAGTTTATTTCTGGGTCACCCGCCTCCTAATCCAACTGCCAATCCAGCCGGAACTAGGACTACGTCTCGCCTCTCTATTTGCTGGTATCGCACTTAACCTAATTGCTTCGCTGTGGGTTTGGCGGTGGTCTGGAAGTCGCCTCGGTGCGCTGCTAACTGCAACACTGATCGCCTCGGATTTAAACTTCATCTACTATAGTACCGAAGCCCGCCCCTATGCCTTGATGGAGCTTTTAAGCATATTTCAATTTGGCCTTTTCTTCGAGCTTTTGTGGCCCTCTGCTCCCAAATCACCTGCCGATGAAAACGCGCATCCCAAATCGAATTTAAAGCTTCAGATTCCATTCGCACTCGTCTCCTTAGTCATGCTGTACACACACCTGACCTCGGTCTGGCTGTTGGTTACCGAAGGATTGACGTTGGCGATTTGCTTTCTCAAATACCCAACACTTGTTCGCCGTATTCAGCTTTGGCTGCCCGCAACTGCGATAATATGTGGAGGCTTTTTACCTTTCGCATTTGTTACTCGCAACATTTACTCCCGACGAACCAATTGGGAATCAGTTTCTTCAATCCCCAATCTCTTAACAAATTACCTTCCGGTTCTCTTGATCACAATTATTGCCCCGTTACTTTTTTGGGGCATCTATTTGATTTTCAAAAAACAGAAATCACGATTAACTGTACGACAACGCCAGCAACTCGGCCTGATTCTACTTTGGGCAATTATTCCATTTTGCTGTGTTATCCTGGCAACTCTAATCGGAATCGCGCCACTAGCATTGAATCGCTACACATTAATCGGCGCTGCCGCGATCCCTATCTTTGCCGGTTGTTTCGCAGTAGCTTTCCAATCCGTTGTCGAAAGGGCCATTTTCGTTGCTCTATTGCTTTGCAGCATGATTTTCGCAGGCATCTCGCTTAGTCCGAACGCAATGAACCCGTTTGCCGGGAAAGAAAATTTGCCACATTTTCGCGTGGAAGACTGGCGCACCCCCATTGAAAAGATCAATTCAGTGTTAGGCGATCGGGAACAACCCGTCTTCTTGTTCGCCAACATTATCGAGGATGCGGACGCAACGAAGATTGACGATTTGCGTTTCCAAAACTATTTGTTGTTCCCACTTTCTTGGCCTTACTTGCTCAACCGAACTTACCCGAACGTTTCTGCCGGAGCTACGCTTGCAGAACCCCACTTCCGGCCCACCCAAATTCAACAAGCGTTAGAGAGTCGAGGTTGCTGGGTCATCGTTCGCGGAAACAAAGAACTGGCTGAACGAATTGGGCTCGAACTCGAAGTGAATCTCAAAGTCGAGATGGCTGAAAATTCAACGAGCCCGCCAAATCCCATGCAAACACAATTCTATGAAACGCCCAGAAGTCCGGTTTATTTAATTTCAGTATCCTGGTGACACGTGACACGAGCAGGGGAAAACGGTCGAAGATCGACCGCTAATTCCTTGCCTTCTGCCAAATCAGCCAGGACAACCGCGGTGCCGGTCGACAAATGCAGCCCGCACTTGAAATGTCCTGTCGCAACAAATGCGGTTCCCGATTGACCTAGCGCGCCGAGATAGGGAAAGCCATCATAGGTCGCAGGGCGAAGACCAGCCCAAGAACGAATAAAAGTGGCATCGCCTAAGCTACCACCCAGGCTTTCCGCCCAATCTCTTAGCTCTTGTACTTCCGACGCAGTCGTCCTGCAATCAAAGCCGACCTCTTCAATGGTAGCTCCGGCGAGCACATGTCCATCCGTTCGCGGAACGAGGTATCGAGCACCATCATTGATAACCGGCAACTCAGCTTTCGAGGATAATTCATCGACTTTATACAAGGCAATCTGCCCTCGCACCGGTTGCATTGGGAGCACGACCTCAAGTGGTTTTATTAGTTGCTCCGTCCAAGGACCCGCTGTGAAGAAATACTGTTCGCCAACAAACTTTTCATCTCCCGTCTTGATCCCCGACACGACTCCGTTGGCGACCTGCACCTGACACATTCCAGCATGTTCATGCAGCATCACGCCCAAACTTTTGCAAGCACTCACCAACGCAGCGAGATGGGATGGGTTGGAGAATTGAGATTCGCCTGGAACCCAGAGGGCTTTAGCAATTTCAGGCACAACTCCCTCACGAATCACTTTCGCACCAGAACTTAAAAAAGACAATCGTTCCATTGCTTCGTCAGTATTTAATATTTCAAAGGGAATATCACGACTCTCCCACTCGAATTGCATTCCCATCAGAGCGGCCACTTCACCGGCGGTCCTAGCAATATAAAGCCCGCCACATTTCCGAAAACCGTTATCAATCCCGGTTATCTGCCTGAGCTCATCAGCCCAAAGTTCATGAATTTCGCTGCTGATCGCCTCGAGAACTTCCATCGGATGAATCGCTGTAGCTCGACAAGCCGGGGGCAAAATCCCCGCGCCGGCCCAAGAGGCTTTCTCACCAAAACCTTCTTGCTCGAGCAATACAACCTCATGCTTGCGTTTTGCTAACTCATAGGCCAGCGAGAGACCGATAATGCCACCACCGACAATGACCGTTCGCCTAGTTTTTGTTTTCTCCATTTTTGCTTATCCACTTCTACCAAGTGCGAAACGAATCTCTTCAAGCAACTTCGTTTCTTGATCATCAACCAATAGCACTTGTTCTTGAATCTCTCTCGTCATTCTCTTCTCGAGTGCCAACAAGCTATTCAGCTCATCGACATCTTCCAGCGGTTCCAGCATCGCAAAGTCGATTCCCTGTCGTTGCAACTGTGCGATCGTGGCAGCCAATACAGTTGACGTGCTCCATTCTATCTCTTTAAAAATATCAAAACACGTTTCACGCATTCCCAACAAGTAATACCCACCATCCACACTTGGGCCAATAACCACAGGTGATTGATCCAAACTTGCAAAAGCCTGTTCCACGGCTGCAGGTTTGATCTGCGGGCAATCTGCGCCAATAATTACAACTTTGGAAACCCGCTCCTCACGCCGTTTTGCTAACTCAAATTGATCAGAAAAAAATGAGTGCATCCGGGTTCCTAGACAGCCCCCTGATTGGGGATATAGCCCCCACGAATCAGGAATGATTTCCTGGAAACCAGTTTCCCGCTCAGGTGGGGAATAAACAAGTTGCCTATCGGTTCCGACTGCTTGTAATTTCCTGATCAAATGACTGAGGAATGCAAAATACAGGTCGCAAGCTTTTTGATCCCCAATACTTACGGCAAGCCTTGTTTTAACGCTTCCAGGCTGCCAGAATTTGGCAAAGAGTCCTAAATGATTTTGTGCTTTTTTCGACATAGCGGGCCACAGTTGGAAAGCCGGATTTTTGTTATAATCGCACCAAACGATTCTTGACCCATTTTACAAACAACATGATTTGGGACTCCTGTTTTTGAAAATCCTCATTCCTCTAATTGAGTAGTAGACTAAGGGTATCAATTACCCCAAAATCAACCAACCGGACAGGATTGTTTTCGGTTGCCGTAAAAGGAATACTCCAAGGCACTTCATTCATGTCGGAACCCAGCGCCAAAAGTTTTCTAAAACTGCTAGAGCGTAGCGGCATTGTCGCTGAAGAACGACTCAAATCTTCCTTAGCTAAATTATCAACTAAGGCAGATGGCAAAACAATAAATTTGAAGGATTTAGCCGGACACCTTTTGGATTCAGGCTTAATTACTCAGTGGCACATCGACAAGCTTCTAGCAGGGAAGTACAAGGGTTTTTTCCTGGGCAAATACAAGCTTCTGGGGCACCTTGGTTCCGGAGGAATGAGTAGCGTCTATTTGGCTCAACATAAAATTTCCGAACAGTTACGAGCCATCAAAGTTCTGCCGCGAAAAAAAGTCGCAGACAAGAGCTACCTCGACCGGTTTTATCTTGAAGCTCGCGTCGCCGCGAGCTTAAACCACCCCAATGTCATTCGCATCTACGATATTTGCAATGAAGGCAATACGCACTACATGGTCATGGAGTATGTCGATGGCACCGACCTCTATGAGCTTGGAAAAAAGAGCGGCGCATTCGACTTTAACTCTGCGGCAAAATTCACCGCGCAGGCTGCCGAGGGACTCGTCCATGCTCACCAACAAGACCTGGTTCATCGCGACATAAAACCAGCGAATCTCTTTAAAACAGACCAAGGCCTGATCAAGATCCTCGATCTCGGGCTTGCCCTAGTTAACCAGAACGACTCCCAGTCGCTGACCGTTCTTCATAATGAAAAGGTAATGGGAACCGCTGACTACTTGTCTCCCGAGCAAGCTGTTAACAGTCATGATGTCGATTCGAGAGCTGACATTTACAGCTTGGGATGCACGCTCTATTTCTTCTTGACCGGCCACCCTCCGTTTCCAAAAGGCAGTTTGGCTCAACGAATTGCGATGCACCAATCGCTCACCCCCAAGAGTATTTACGAAAGCCGCCCCGAGTGTCCAGAATCACTCGTTAAAATTTGCGAAAAAATGATGGCGAAAGATCCCGTCGATCGTTACCAAACTTGCGATGAGGTTAAAACCGAATTAATGGCCTTGGTAGAATCTGGCGAACTTGAAAATATCGCGACGTTTGCCCCCGAAGACGCTTTAATCGAGAAGACATCCTCGGCCACAGTTTCAGCGACAGACAGTGACACAACGCTCGCCGCTATAAAATCAGTCGAGCCTATTGAAGGAAGCGGGATTGATCCTGGTTTCGACGATCGGCCGAGTCCCTTTAATTCCGTTAATGACGCAAGCGAATCGGAAAAGAAGCAGCGAATCGCACCTCCTCCACCACGTAAACGAAGAAGGCCACCCCCTAAGTGGGTAGTACCCGTGGCCATTGCAGCAATGTTTATTATTCTGATTGCGGTGCTAACATTGGTAAGCTTCCTCGCCTAAACGCAACGCCCAACTGTCGCTTTGATCGGACCTTAATTCGTTTTGAAAAACTACATTGAAAATCACGTGGATCTTTTTATCCGCGGCCACCTTTAAGTCGTCCGTCAAAAATTTCGTAAAAACAACCACAGACCAAAACAATATCCGAGACAAGCAAATGATGAGACTCAGCCACAATTCAACCAAAGCAACATTGATTGCCCGACTAACCTTTGCTGTGTTGGCACTAGTTTTAACAAGCAACTCATTTGGGCAAGCACCGACGCCTAAGCAAAAGCAGGCTGTCAAACAAATCAAAACCAACATTGACCGAGCCGGTAAACAATTTAAAGCAAACAAGTTTGATGCCAGCGGTAAATATATTAATCAGGCAATCGCACAAATGGCTGCCGTATCGGCCCAAGCCTCTCCTGAACTTCTCGAGCTCCTCAAGCCCGAGTTCAAGAGACTCGAAAAAGCTCACAAGCTACTTAGCGATGCCGGGCAAAAGTTATCGGCGATGCAACCGTTACCGCAACCGAGCAATGGCGATGCCGCTCCTGTGAGCTTTGTAAAGTCGATCGCACCGATCATCGTTGCCAAGTGTGGCAATTGCCATGTGAATCAAAACCGGGGCGATTTCAGTGCGGCAACATTCGCGGCACTCGATGCAAGTACAACACTCGCCTATGGACTGCCTAACGATGCTCGCTTGATTCAGGTAATTGAGAGTGGGGAAATGCCTAAAGGTGGAGCGAAAGTAACTCCTGAAGAACTGAAGTTATTGCGGGACTGGATGAAACAGGGAGCAAAGTTTGACGGCGATGACACTAAAAAGAGCCTCAACGAATTTTCGAATACACCGCCGCCAGCCCAACCAAGACGAAATGCAACCGTCAATCTTCCGACCGGTAAAGAAACGGTTTCCTTTGGACTGCATGTCGCCCCGATCCTGCTTGAGAATTGCGCCCGTTGCCATATTACTGACCGCCCCCGCGGAGACTTTAGCATGGCAAGCTTCCGGGCAATTTTACGAGGGGGAGACGGCGGAACGCCGATTGAAGCAAAAAAATCAGGTGAAAGCCAGATCATCAAACGCTTGCGGGGGGACGGGGTCGAAATCATGCCCCCTTCCGGGAAACTCGACGATAAGTTGATTGACATCATCGCTAAGTGGATCGATGAAGGAGCGGCATTTGACGGAGGTGATAGCCAAATGGTCACATCCATGGTCGCCGCTCGCTCAAAGGCAGCTTCACAAACTCACGAAGAACTTCTCGAAGATCGTGGAAACCTTGCGACTCGCACTTGGAAACTCGTCATGGACAGTGTGCAAAGCAAAGTTTTACCCAGTGATAACTTCCTGGTCACCGGCTCAACCAACGAAAGTCGTCTCACCGACATTTCACAACTCTGTGAAAAGATGGCTCCCAAAATTGCCAAGGAACTTCGCGCCAACTCCAAAGTACCCCTTGTCAAAGGAAATACTTCGGTCTTTGTTTTCGACAAACGATACGACTTTAGTGAATTTGGCAAGATGATTGAGAAACGGGATTTCCCCAAAGACGTTGCCGGGCACTGGGGATACAACATCACAGACGCATACGCCACCGTCTTAATGACACGAAATCAGTCGGCCGAAGACGTCCAGGTTGCCTTGGCTCATCAAATTGCTTCACTGCACGTCGCCAATCTTGCTCTGGACATGCCCCGCTGGTTTGCAGATGGACTAGGGCTTTGGACCGCCAAGAAAATCTTCTCGAAAGAAGATGAAATGAAATCACTGGATACGAGAGCTGAATCAGCGATGGCCGAAATGGTAAAGCCAGACGATTTCATACAAAATCGCATGCCATCGGATCGCGCTGCCTTGGTCGGATACTTGTTTGTCAAGAAGCTTAGATCGGATTCCGGTTCCTTCGCCCGGTTGATGAAATCAATCGACAAAACCAGTTCTTTTGACCGCTCATTTAAAGCAACTTATGGGAAAACTCCCAGCGAGATCCTAGGTCAGAAAGAGCCTGCGAAAAGGCGGTAATGCTAACCGGTAAAACCGCCGCCACGAACTAAGAAAAATTTGAAATAACCACACCCCATAAAAAAGGCCGGTCACATTAAGTGCCGGCTTTTCATAATTCTGGTTTTAAACGAAGAATCAATCTTCTTTTTTCAATGGCTCTTTGCGTTCAGTGATCACTTCACAAGTCTCAGATTTATCAGCATTGATCTGAATGTATTCTTTTTGATCTTCGGGAATATCATCCTCATGGAAAATTGCTTCCACAGGGCACTCCGGCACACAGGCCTCGCAATCAATGCATTCATCAGGATGAATGTACAACATTGTCTCACCTTCGTAGAAACACTCTACCGGGCAAACAACAACGCAATCAGTGTAACGGCAACCGTCGCAAGCTTTTCCCACAACATGTGTCATTTTAATACTCCTGTCTTCGGATCGTGACCCGACTAATTTTAAAAATGGCTGGGTGTTTAGGTGATCAATAAAAAATAAACACAAGCCGCTTTTTGGTATCGGTAAAATAAGGGTTAAAAAACCAATAATTACGAAAAATCGTAATTCTCTTGAAAAACAGTGTCAAGACACGAAAGCTAGTTAATCTATGCCGAGAGTCTCGTTTCGTCCCATTCCCAATGGCAAATACACGGATCTCGCGAAACTCTAATCTTGAAACTTCCATCCAGAATTGCCAGACGGGGCGTTTAGCTGTGGAGGCGGCATCGATATTTCCGAGGCTAGATTTACCTTCGCGACGCCATCGGCTCTTGGCAGACTCCACATTTTTCGAGGGTCACCGTACAGCGGATCTAAAGAAATTCGTCCAAGCTGAATCGTAATTCCTTCCGTTTCCCCGTTTCCATCCACCATAAATATTTTAATTTCCCTCGGCACTGCAATCGACTGCCCATTCGCATCGACCGACTGATGGTCAGAAGAGTTCATGTAGGCGACGAGCTTATCATCGGAGTTGTATAGTGCCTGCTGCACAATCACAAAAGATTTTGCATCAAATAACGTTACCACTCGCTGAAGACCGGCAGGACTTTGTTTCTCAGTCATTAGTTCAATCTTCCCGTCTGCCCGAGAGAAAGGCCCAACGTGTCGATCTTGCAAACTGAATTGGCTTAACCCTAAACCATCGAGTAACCATTTTGGATCCAATGGGATCGATAAACGCATGGCACTCCGATCGTAGTCGACGTGCCCCGCATAATACATGACTTCTGGTTGCTCACTCGAGGATGCTTTCACCCATATCCAAAAAAGCTCCTCGTTCGATCCAACATCCACCCCCAACTCTGAAAGCCCCAAGAAGCCGGCTTTCAAACGAAGGCGTTCTGGGAATTCAACTTGAATTGTGCCTTTTATTTTTGGAGCACCCGTCATTTTTACGGTAACGCTCGCTTGCAGCTGTTTCACCAGCTGTGCCCGGGATTTCTGAATTTCCAACAACTCAACTTGAGTCGGCAATTTTGCCTTTACCGAGAAACCTCCACGCTTCGGCTTAAACAGATCAAAAGCAAAATTGTCGAACAATTGAGCACTGGCAGTATTAGAGCAAATGCTCAGAAGAAACAGATTCATCAAAAGCGCAAATGAAAACTTCAGCTTTCGATTCCCCACAAACGGTTGAACGCAAACGGTTGCTCTAAAACGAACTGTAGTTTTTAATTCCAATTTCTTTTCTCGAAGACCTACGTCAATCAATCTGAATTTACTTCCACGCTGACTTCTTCACTTTCCGCGTCATCTGAAACCGGTTGGTCAACAAATAACTTTTCCGCAAGTTCTTGCTGAATGGCCGCAAGCCGTTCCGGACTAATATCAACAACAGACAGGGGATAGGTTGTATTGGAAGATCGACAATGCAACTCTAAAGTTGATTCTCCAAGCTCGCTGTCCAACTGCGTCAGTATTTTTTTTTGCAATAACAGTAAACCAGTAACAAACGCGAGGTCTGCCGTTTGCTCGCTCGTTTGCAAGTGCTCAAAATAAGCAATCAGTACTCTTTTAGGTGCCCAATAAACCCTTCCCTTTCCCAGTTCCGGCACACTGGACTTCCACCATCCAATGCAGTCGTCAGGAGGCCCTTCCCACTGCTCGATGGAATAATCTCTTCGCTCCGACTGTCCCCCTTCACACTCCAGCAGTGCGGAATAAAAGCCATCTCCTGGCTTGAATTCTCGATCGCTCTCATAACACTTTCGGCTACTCTTTTTGAATTCAAAATGAAGCATAAAAGTCACCGTTCACGACAAATGACACACTCAACGCGATGCCAATGCCTACCGTGTAGAAACCTAAAATTGGGTGCAGGATACTAGAGTTTTTCCCCAATGCTCTCAAGAGATGATCCTCTTTATCACGTCCAGTCCGGTTGACGATTCAGATTCGCTAGCACCCAAATCCGCTCTTCTTCCATCGGATATTACGATCGAAGCGACATTAACGAATCCGTAGGCTCAAACCGCTCACAAACTCTCGGGCTTGCCTATAATTAAGAAATCCCAATTTCAATTGTTGGTAAACTGGTTATTGCACCGGCATCGCCCGGCAAACCTCGATTTCCAAAAAACCAGCCAATTCTACTTTTAGCCCACTTAGTACCGTGAAATTTGGCTCCGCCCTCACTCATATCAAATCACTTGCCACTCAGTACACAGGTCAGTCTGATAAAGAACTTGCGGACATTGCCTTAAACCTCGGCTTTGAATCACGTCAAACCGACTCGGTCGACGGACTCATTGAACGCGCTTTTGCTCTGGTTCAGGTTGCCTCTCAACGGCAATTAAATATGCAGCACTACGATGTCCAGCTTTTGGGAGGACATGCGATGTGCAGCGGTCATGTTGCCGAAATGCGAACCGGTGAAGGAAAAACACTTACGGCGACCCTTCCCATGTTCGTGCATGCACTCGCCGGCCGAGGTGCTTTACTGGCAACCAGTAATGATTACCTCGCCAAAAGAGACGCCGAATGGATGCAACCGGTCTACCAATCTCTGGGGATGACGATCGGAGTGATTCAGTCTGATATGTCGCGAGAGCAGAGAAGGGCGGCCTATCAATGTAGTATTACCTACGGAACCA
>JAALLA010000319.1 GCA_011087765.1 Pirellulaceae bacterium | reverse complement strand
CTGTTATTAACCGGTGTCTGAATTACAATTGCAGGCACTCTTCGTTATCTACTCATCTCCCCGCGGCTCGCTTACGTTGTATTTTGGTAAGACGGCCAGTGAGAAATTGCGACCAATCTGACTTTGTTTCATTTGTGAATTTTCGATGTCAATAAATCCTACACCTGCTAATCAGCCAACTGGTTTGGCGACTATCCAATCATCCCCGGGCACACTTGGGCAACAGGCGGCGATTCCTGCAATGCTTGCTCCTGCTCAGCAGGGATTTGACATTTGGGGTCCGATCCAAAGGCGTAAATATTTAATTACTTTATTCTGCTTGATTGGAGCTGGACTCGGCTATTTGTATTATTCCAAAGCCGAACGAATGTATTCATCCAGCACCGAACTAATGATTTCGACGCAAGCGCCACCATCTATGGTCGATGGAAATATTCAAATTAATCAAGACTCTTTGTCCAAGCATTCTAGTTTGCTCGCAAGTCAACTTGTACTGGGAAGTGCTGTTGAAACCGGAAAGTTGGAATCACTTAAAACATTCCAAGACAACCCAAATCCAGCCGGTTCGCTCCAGGGAATGATCGATATTGATGCCCTGACTGATGAGACGCTTTTAATTTCTTGCACAGGACCTTTCCCGGAAGAACTGCCTGTCATTCTTGCGAGCGTTGTGGCAGCCTATGAAAAAGTGATTCTTGAAGATTCTCAAAATATTGGCGAGCAGACGATTGCCTTGGTTGAAAAACTGGCAGCGCAGCTAACGGACGAAAAAGAGGGGGCAGAAAATCAATGGCTGAAACTGAGGCAAGATTTGGGAATTACGTCGCTGGACGACATGGGCAATGTTTCCAATCCGTACAATAAGCGCTTGTTCTACTTAGAAGACCAGCAGTCAAAATTAAAAAGTGACTTGTTGGATGTGCAGGAAAGAGCCCAGCAACTGGCAAGTTCATTAAGAGAAGATCCTGAGACGAAGTTGATTGATCCTGTGATGGTCAAGGTTGCGGCGCTTGTGGCCCAAGACTACCTCAAACTGAGTTCGAGCGATTACAACGGTAGCACCAAGAATAAGCAGTTTTCATCAGAACTTGCTAAAAAGACAACGCTTGAAAACCGATCCTGGCAATTAGAAACAAAGGTGATGGATTTAAAATTTAACAAAGCTAGGCTGTCCGGGACATTCGGCAAAGGCAATAAAGAAATTGCATCTTTGGATAAAGAGATTGCCTACTACGAATCTCAAAAAAAATCAGTTGATGAGGATGTTCAGGCTTTAGAGAAATTCCTTGAAGAGCAAACGGGAGAGTCCGGAAACGATACTGACCCAGTCCAGACCGAAGAATCATTTCGTGATAAGGAACGGCGCGAGTGGATTACTATGTATCAGGAATCTTTGGAGCAGGAACAGGAGCGGTTGATTGCCCGACTAACGGGAGTGCAGTCAGAGCGAGAAACGGTTGAGAAGAATGCCTCGAAGGTTTCCATGGGAATCGTCGAACTCAACATGTTGCAGCGTCAGATTGATAAGAAAGATGCTGAAGTGAACTTGCTGCTTGAGCGGTTGTCCGAAATGAACATTATGGCAAACAACTACACTCAAACCAAAGTGCGTACGTTAGATGAGCCAAAATATGGGAAGCAAGTCGCTCCCAACTTGGTCAGGTCGATCGCTCTGGGAATTATGGTGGCTTTCATGATGGGATTGGGACTCGCAATTCTGGTGGATCAAAGTGAACTTTCTTTCCGAAGTCCGCATGAAATCTTTGAACGGCTGAATGTTCCAGTAGTTGGCCGGATTCCTAAAATTGAAACCCGCAACATCGAAGCTGAGCACGGACATCCTTCGCTAATCACAGCCCATAAACCTTCTTCGACCGGAGCGGAGTCGTTTCGCGACGTGCGAACGGGTTTGTTTTTCCGTTCGAATGCAGACGATATTCGAATGATCTTGTTTACAAGCCCCTCCCCGGGTGATGGGAAATCAACCACGATTGCCAATATGGCAATTTCAATTGCCCAGTCTGGCAAGCGAGTTGTCCTTGTCGATGCTGATTTCCGACGCCCACGAATTCACCGTTACTTTGAGGAAGAAAATAGCCCGGGAATGCTAGACATTCTATCTGGAGAAACAACGGTAACTGAGGCGCTTCGCCCAACTGCACTGCAAGACAATCTGTTCTTGCTAACAACCGGTGGTCGTCCTGCAAACCCGGGTGAATTGGTAACTTCTGAAGCATTCCGGGATATGCTGGCGACCTTGAAAGCTCAATTTGATTATGTGTTGATTGACTCGCCACCTGTTCTTCCCGTTTCGGATCCAGCAACCATCGCCAGCCTTGTCGATGGCGTTTATATGGTGACCCGAATTCGCAAAGGTGTGAAGCTGACGGCACAAAAAGCCAAAGACACACTCGATTCCGTCGGTGCAAATTGGATGGGAATAGTCGTCAATGGAATTGATGAAAATCCACATTACAGCGAGTATGGTTATCAGTACGGCAACTACTCTTACTACGGCGGGATGTACGGCAAGTACTACGATTCTCGAAGTCAGGCCTATCGCGATCGGATGAAGCCGGCTGTCGAAGTTAAGTCCTAGGCTTTACTGGATCTAAATGCCACTCGATGTTAAGCGTGTAATCGAGCGGCCTATTCGACGTCGCAAACTTTGACTCCGTGCCGAAGTGAGCCTAGTTTGTCCTCCCAGGTAGGGATGAATTCCTGAGCGATGTAGCCAGAATAACCGGTTGCCAGAATGGCCTTGATGATCGGCGGGTAATTCAACTCCTGCTGAGAATCAAGTTCGCATCGCCCGGGGTTGCCTGCGGTATGAACATGTGAAATGTACTCTGCATTTTCTTGAAAACGGCGAATGGGATCGCCATTCATGATTTGCACATGGTAAACATCAAAAAGTAATTTCATACGAGGTGAATCGACAGCTTTGATCATGTCGATGCAACGATCGATGTCATCGCCAAAATAACCTGGGTGCCCTTTCATCGGGTGGGAACTGTCCCGACTGTTCAGCATTTCCAGCACGACGTTAATTTGTTTTGATTCCGCGTAGTCACAGATCGGCTTCCAAAATTCGACGCAGTTGTTGAAGGCTTGCTGATCACTGATGCCCTGCTCCCGCATGCCGGTGAACGCAATCACGCCGGGACTGTCCCACGTTTTTGCCAAGTCAATTCCTTCTTTCAGCTTTTGGCGACAGAACTCGTGGTTGTTTGGATTGATTGGCCCCTTTTTAAATCCATGACTGCCCGTGATCGAAACCCCTAGGCCATGTTGTTTCATCAACGGATAGTGTTTTTTATCTAAGCCTTCCATCGCAGAGAGTCCCATCGCTGCGCAGGCAGGAATGAACTCGCTCATTTCAATTGGATTGAAACACCACGCCATCACGGATTGTTTTGCCCGTCCGTGTTGGATCCGATAGTCAGGGCCGGGTACAGGATCGTCGTTTTTTGGGGTGGTATTTTCAGCTGCCGCGAGTCCGCCGATACCAATCCCGCCGAATAGCGTTGCCATGCTTGATTGAGCCAGCCATTGGCGACGAGAGTGAGTATTTTTAGATGGCATGATTCATTTTCTCTTTACTAGAATGATAAGAAATCGATTTAACTGGATTGACGAATCTAAAATTTACCAAGTATTCGTTCGCTACATGCGATTCAAAATTTCCCAGCATTGCCATTGCATGCGT
>JAALLA010000318.1:1330-3712 GCA_011087765.1 Pirellulaceae bacterium | reverse complement strand
CGAGAACGTCTCCTTGATTGTTCGCCTCTTGAAACATCTCTTATTATTACATTCCTAACCAACCGGTAACTTTTAAAGATAAGACCTAAGTAAGAGTTGTTTCGCTCTTTAAGTTAGTTGGGGCAATTCAAATTCGCGTAAACTAGCACCATTTGAACTTTTGGTGATAATGAATGCTGGATTTTGAATAAATAAATCCCTCAATTACCGTCGTATTTCCCCAAGCATTTTAATTTGCCAGCGAATACATACTTACGTCTGCCGTCGGCATTTTGCCTGGTCGGTATAGGCTGCGAGGAATGCAATTGAAGCCCGAAATCGTCTTTAGCGGGTTTGCGACAAACATAAGAACATTGAATCGATCGGCTTTGGATGCAACTAATTTGTTGATGATGGGATCCTATGAAAATTGAATTGACTTGCGAAGGTTGCCAAAGCGTTTTAAATATTGACTCAATCTACGCTGGTAAAAAGGCCAGATGCCCCGAGTGTCAATTCGTAAATTCAATTCCAATTTTGGATGACGGTTTTGATTTGGGTGGTGGAGCAAATACGGCGGGGAACGATGCGAATTTCTCAGAGATAAAGGCAAGTCCAGATCCGTATCCTAATGATGTCGACAAATCTAGAAATCCCTATCAGGTTTCGCTTGATCAGACCAATGGTGGTTCTGTTAGACCAGCCGCAGGAGCGGCACAGACAGGATTGATTCTTGGGATCATAAGTGTTGTGTTGGTCTATTTGGGTAGCTTCTTCTGTTGCATTTTCCCTTTTCTGGGAAGTGCGTTGGGGATTGTTGGTTTATTGTTTTCACTGAACTCTGAATCTGAATATCGGACAGTTGGGATAGTCCTTAATTCGCTTTCAATTTTAGCAGTGATACTCGTAATTGGAGGAATCATCTGCTGGTTTGTCTTCCAAACGTTTTTCTTTGCAATGTGACAGAGATTCTGAATTGAATTTCTGTAGGTTCACCCTGGGAGCCAATTTTCGCGGCGGTGAGGTTGCGCGAATTGTAAGTTCAATCTACGAAACGAATGTGATTGCATTGTGTAGTAAAACTACATTTAAATTTCAAATTTCGTGGATTCGAATTCTTAAGTAAAACTTTTGGTTACCGTTTTGGAATCGAAATGTTTTTTGTCCAGGTTTCGCCCCATTTGTGAGTCGCCCAGTTGTCTTTTGTGTAGATGGAACGGACTATTAATTGATCACGTTTTGTGCCCGGGCGATCGGTCAGTTCGACGTATAGAAACCCATGACGTACGCCAAGCGGATTTTTTGAATCGTTGGGGTTGGTTTTGGCGGCGCCCGAATCATCCGGATTAAAGACGTCGAGCCCGCCGTCTACGGCTACCCCAAATTTTTCCTGATTCCATTGTATTCGGCTTGGGGGCGATCCGTGCGTATGTCCGTGGAATAATGCAATCACATTAAATTTTTTGATGGATTGCCAAAACAGTTTAAGGTCCTGTGGAGGCCAATCGTAGGCTGGCCCATTGGGGTGGAGGTGAAAACTCAATACTACCGGTCGGCCGGAATCCCCCACCTTTTCTTTGAGGTCTGAGATAAGAAAATCCAGGCTCCCCATCGGGGCATAGTGAAATTGGTCCCGACGATTCGATCCAGCACCGACGAACATTCCTAAATTAACGAGGTGGAGGGGCCCCCAGTCCCAACTGTAATGCAAACCGTTTTCGGAAAGATTGGTAATGCCAGGTCGTGATCTGTTTCGCTTAATTATGTCTTTAACAATAAATGTATTGCCTTGAGGGCCGTCGTGATTTCCATGAACTTCATAAACGGGGAAAGGAATTTTGCCATCTTTTCCTGTCAAGCCATAATCAGACTGGTAGCGACTCCATTCAAAAGATTGCATCGCTGGATAATTTTTCCCGGACTTGTCGGCGCTGTCGATGAGGTCGCCCGTTACTAAAACACCAAGTAAATTTGTACTGACCTTGCCGCCCCCAATATTTTTGGGGATCGCTTGTCCCGGAAATTTTTTAATTAACTCAATAAACCGTGAATTGGCTTCTTCCGAATAAGGATCCAGTTTGGTCGGTACTTTGGAGTTTTCTGCGAGGTACTGTGGATCCCCCGTGACCACAAAAGCCTGAGTCGTTCCAATCTTTCGTGCATTCAAACTAAAGTCATCAGCGAGTGTTTGGTCTAACCGAATGCATTTCCCCTTGATTTGTTCGTCTTCAAAAGTGAGCACGAATACGTGACTGGCAGAATCAGACATTCCTGGCGGTTGCAGGTACCATCGGTCAGCCTTGGGCGTTCTTTGACCCACCCCTAATCCTCCTTCGCCGATGTAAACGACGCCGGTGGAGTCCATGACGTTCCCTCGGATTGGAAGCGTACGTTTAATATTGT
>JAALLA010000318.1:0-1230 GCA_011087765.1 Pirellulaceae bacterium | reverse complement strand
ACGCCGGTGGAGTCCATGACGTTCCCTCGGATTGGAAGCGTACGTTTAATATTGTGTCCATCTGCTTCGCAGACTAAGTCGACATTGTACTTTTCAAAAACCGGGACCCAGCTTTGGAGTGCGGTGCCGGGCGCTTTTACCGCCGGGTAGGCTGGTCGGTGATATTGAGCTAGTAGCCAGCGGTAGTTCGGACGGGACTTTTTCAGCTCACGGTTTAACCATTTAGCTTGGTCGCCCGCAGTACTGATTTCTGTGTTCAACGTGACAAACCGGACGGTTGGATTAAGATCAAGCGCGTAATAATTTTTATCTTTCTCTTTAAAACCGAATACCTGATTAAATAGTTCGCTTTTGTCATGATTGCCGCGTGCAGGAATTACCGGAAGCATTCGCCCGTCTTTTCCAATGGTTAATTCATGATCGTCCATCCATTTAGACCACTGCGTTAAATTAGAACCGTCGGCTACATAATCCCCGCCGTGTGCAAGGGCGATTATGTCATTTGATAAATCTTCGTCTTCGAACGAAGTTTTAACCAAATCAGCAATCATCAAGTTCATTTTACGCCGAGCAACATGATCCGATCGAGAGTCTCCTCCATGCAAAAGACTGAACGGCCGGTCGATTGCAGAAGCTGTTATAAAATAATAAGTGCTTGAGATTGTTTCATTTTGCGAGACTTGAAATTCATAAGCCGTATCAGGGAGCAAACCTACTAAGGTTGCATGTTGGTAATGCAATTCAGATTTATCGGATTGAAAACGTCCTTCGACGGTGGGCGTTACTGAGAATTTTTCATCAGAGTTCTTTTTGCGAAATCGCACGAATGGATTTTCTGTTGGTTTTAATGTCGACCAAGAAATGATAGCGGACGTTCCGGGGTCGGATGTCCAGCTAACGCGAAGGTGTTTGGGTACGGTCGGATTATGGGTTTCCGCAAAATTGGAAACCATACTCAACGATGGGGAAATTGAAATAAGAAATAAGATGATTAAACGTCGAATGTATAAATGGATCATAACCGCTTCAGAATTGAATAGAATGAATGGATTCGTTTCTTTACTTTATAGTATCTTTTGAGAACGACTTCATTCGGAAAAGGAAAAACAGCGTTAGTGGTGCTCCCGCGTTTGCCGCTCGAATTAATACTTCAGGCCAGGCGTCCAGCCCACTAGCAGTAACGCGGCTAAAAGCCGTCAACAAACCCCAAGCTGCCATGTAGAGTGCAAC
>JAALLA010000059.1 GCA_011087765.1 Pirellulaceae bacterium | reverse complement strand
AAAAATGGAATTCAAAAAAAAATGCTCGCCATCAAATGGCGAGCATTCTCAATTCATCGGAACTGGAAAACGCTTACTCAGCGTTCGACCAATCCTTGATGTGCTTGTTTCCATCGGCAACCAATTTATTGAGCGTTGCGGCAACGTCCAAATCTTTCGGAGCTGAGAATGTACAAGAGCGAGATGAAGTGTCACAGTTAATGTCTGAAACACCAGAAACACCAGCGAGTGCGCCTTTCACGGACGCAGCACAGCCACCTCAGGTCATGCCCGGAAGCTTAAGAGAAACGGTCTGAGTAGCGGAAGCGTCGGTGGTGGCAGCGCCATCGGTCTTGGCAGGAGCTGCTTCGTCTGTCGCCGCAGGCTTAGCTGCAGGAGTCTCACCGGTGCTCGGTGCCGCTACTTCAGCCGCTCCGCCACCCTGTTCTCCAGTCGCCTTTGCAGGTTCTTTTGCTGCTTCTTTTTTATCGCAGCCTACCGAGACGACGAGCATCGCCATCGCTATGAATGTCAACATTGCACGCATGTTTCAAATCTCCAAATTGTTTTCGTGAATTGTCTCAGGGCCGTGAAAACCGCCCCGTTTTCGTAAAGTCTAAACTTTTTAGCAGCTCATAACTTAACCTTTTGTCGTTAGACACAACATTTCATCATCCGGCTTTCCTAGCAAAATCCTTAGAATATTTAAAAAATCGTTTAATTATTCACAGTTTCACAATCAATGGGAAGAATAGGAGATTAACGCAATCTAGGGCTCTGCACGCGAATTCGTGCCCCCAACCGAGAAGCTGACCGGCAGTTGCCATCACAATCCCAGCCCAAACCTCAAGCATTTGGTTAATTCCTCGGAATAAACCGGTTTTCTCTTATTGCAAAAAGGCTGGTAATCGGTAAACTTTCCAGACTGAAAATTGAGCGAGAAGAGCTCCGGATGGCCCGGAGAACTGTGCTTCGTCCTAAGCGAACCGCAGTATTTGCAGGAAAATTGTAGTTTGTAGGTAATTGAAGGAGTTGGATCAAACGCGAGCCGATAGAAGTCTATTCATAGTCTTCCCTTCCGCCGCGACATTGGATCAAACGGTTATGGCCATTACGAAAGAGAATAAAGCTGAGTTGGTAAAGGAATTCCAGACAAAGGATGGAGATACGGGTTCTCCCGATGTTCAAATCGCTATCCTTACTAAACGGATCAACCATCTAACTGAGCACATGCGTTCAAACAAAAAAGACTATTCCACGAGACGTGGTTTGTTGGGCATGGTATCTCGTCGTCGTCGATTGTTGGATTACGTCCGCAAAAATGATGCGGATCGTTATCTCGACATCATCGAACGACTCAACATTCGAAAGTAATTTTCATCGAAGTGGCACTACCTGATGTGTGCCACTTTTCTTTTTGATCTCTCTTCACCGGCTAACCGGTGAGCCGCACCGCGGAAGGTGCTCTAGTCGATGCGGGCGTTTCTTAGTGAACGTCGTGATGAACGGATTTCATAACTCGCACTTGTCAGACTGCCGTTCGGAAATAACGGTCAGTTTCGCCATGTTTACGGTCAGGTAGCCTTTCATTGCTGGTTGACAAATGTGGCTAATCGTTGGGCTCAGTTCACGCCTGTGTTGAGGGTGAGCCCAAAGCAATTCGTGGTTAATAACCATTTAGAAATTGCAATCTGAATTAATGATGTTGTAGACGAATTTAATGTAGGAAAAAATTGTGAAAGTAAAAGTAGAAAAGAAAATTGGCGACAGCGTAATGTCGTTTGAAACCGGCTATCTTGCAAAACAAGCCGCCGCTGCCGTGCTCATCCAGTACAACGATACCGTTGTCCTCTCGACCGCTGCCACTGGCACTCCGCGTCCGGGAATCGACTTTTTCCCGTTGATGTGTGACTATCGTGAGAGAACTTGCGCCGCAGGTAAATTCCCCGGTGGATTTATTAAACGGGAAGGCCGACCAACCACCAAAGAAACCCTGACCGCTCGTTTAATCGACCGGCCAATCCGCCCAATGTTTGCTCCTGGATTCAAAAACGAAGTCCAGTGTCAGAACTTTGTTCTGTCCAGTGACAAACAGACCGATGGTGACGTTCTCGCAATGAACGGGACCTCAACCGCCTGTTTCATCTCACCAATGCCGTTTGAAGATCCAGTCGCATCCACACGCGTCGCTCGTGTCGAAGGCGAATTTGTTGCCTTTCCATCACAAGAGCAACTTGAAGAGAGCGACATGGACGTCATCATCTCAGCAACCGATTCAGCTGTGACGATGATTGAAGGTTTCGCTCGCGAAGTTCCTGAAGATGAAATGCTCGCAGCCATTGAGTTTGGACATGAGATCTGCAAGCAGGTAATTGATCTGCAACGCGAACTATTTGAAAAAGTCGCACCTGAAAAGGATGAGTTCGAAGCACCCGAGAATGACGGACTGCTCGACAAGATGCTGCCTAAATACTACGACGATTACAAAGCAGCAATCCTGATCGCAGGAAAGCACGATCGTGGCGCAGCCAAGAACAAACTCAAAGACACAATCATTGGTGACATGATCCCCGATCCGAATGCTGACAACGCATACGATCTGGGAGCGGTAAAAAACGCCATTCACGATCTCGAAGAGAAAGTCATTCGCGATTCAATTCTCGATGGCGTTCGCTCCGATGGACGAGATGGAAAAACTCTTCGTCCCATCGAGTGCCACGCAAACGTTATTCCGCGAGTTCACGGCTCAGCAATTTTCCAGCGTGGCGAAACGCAAGCTCTCGTCACAATCACACTCGGTACTGGACGAGACGAGCAACGGGTTGACGGACTATTCGAAGAGTACTCCAAGAAGTTCATGCTCGATTACAACTTCCCAAGCTTTAGCGTTGGTGAGTGCCGCCCGATCCGCGGTCCTGGACGGCGTGAAATTGGTCACGGTGCCTTGGCTGAGCGGAGTATCAACCCCGTCCTCCCCGACGCGGACGAATTCCCGTACACGATCCGAGTTGTCTCTGACATCCTCGAATCAAACGGCTCTTCTTCAATGGCGACCGTTTGCGGAACCACCCTGGGACTGATGGCCGCTGGCGTGACCATCAAAAATCCAGTTGCCGGTATCTCGGTCGGCATGGTCAAAGAAGGCGATCGCTACATGCTTTTAACCGATATCCTTGGAAGCGAAGATCACTTTGGTGATATGGATTTCAAAGTTGCAGGAACGCAAAATGGAATCACCGGCATCCAACTGGATCTGAAAATCCGGGGCATTAGCAGTGACCTGCTGAAAGAGGCAATGACGCAATCACGCGAAGCGAGAATCGAAATCCTTCGTACCATGCTCAAAACCCTTTCACGTCCACAGGAAGAACTTTCCGAGTACGCCCCTCGCTTGCTTGTAACCCAAATCGATCCGGAAAAAATCGGCATGTTGATTGGGCCGGGTGGAAAGAACATCCGCGCAATCCAGGAAACGACTCAAACGGTCATCGAAGTTTCAGAAGACGGTCGTGTTACCGTTGCTGGAACTGACGGAGCGTTGGCAGAAGCTGCTTTGAAGAAAGTCGAAGCTTGCACCGCCACCGTTCAAGTCGGAAAGATTTACGACGGAACCGTCAGTAGCGTTAAAGACTTTGGAGCCTTCGTTGAGATCCTCCCGGGACGCGATGGTCTCTGTCACATCAGCGAACTCTCAGGTGGATTTATCGACAAAGTCGATGATATTTGCCACGTCGGTGACGAGATGAAAGTACTCGTGATTGACGTCGATGGAAATGATCGCGTCAAGCTAAGCCGCCGTCAGGCACTCGAAGAACTTGGGCTCGAAGACGAATTTGCTTCTGCGACAGCAGATGCTCCTGCCGGTTCCGGTGACCGCGAAGATCGACCTGCTCGCAGCGAAAGCGGTGGTGATCGAGGCGGACGCAGCGGAGGCGGTGGTCGTGGACGCAGCGGTGGAGGCGGTGGCCGTGGACGCAGCGGTGGAGGCGGCGGTGGTCGCGGACGCAGCGGTGGCGGTGGCGGTGGTCGCGACCGACGCTAACACTTCGCAAGATAAAAACGCAGCGAAAACAGACGTTTACTTAAACAAAACCCTGTTGCGATCGCTGTATTGATCGAAGACGATCCATTAGAATTGCTCGAAAGCCAGGTTTGGTTTTCGAGCTTTTTTATTCCCTTAATTAAATCAAGCTGATTTGATTGAAAGCCTTGATTGAAAGCCATTTGCGCATTGAATCCTTGCTGCCCCGAGGGAACCATCGAGTACACTGTTTATCCCGCACGCTGCCGAGAACTCCCCCTAACAAGGGCGTTGTAATAACATGGAACCGATCGACGAATTGAGAAAACGATACAACGAGCTGGCCAAGCTCGCTGGTTCGCTGGCTCATGAAATCAAAAATCCTCTCTCGATTATCGTCATGAATATGGAGTTGCTTCACGAAGACCTCGAGGCCATGACCCATCCGGAGTCCCAACGTGCGGTCAAGCGAACCGAAACGGTGATCCAACAATGCCATCGACTCGAAACACTGCTCAACGATTTTCTCCGGTTCACAAAACTGAGCAGCCTCGAATTGAAACCTGGTTGCTTAAATAACCAAATTGACCAGGTGCTAGACTTTTTTGAAACCCAAGCTGCAAACCAGGGGGTTGAGATTATTCGCTATCTCGACGCTGAATTACCAAGCATTAATCTCGACCCTCAAACCCTTCAAGCGGCATTGGTCAATCTGGTAAAAAATGCAATGGAAGCGATGCCGGATGGTGGCCAACTGGTCGCTCGCACTCGCACGACTCGCAAGGGTGCTGCTCTCGATCTGATCGACACAGGCTGTGGAATGGAAGCCTCCGCTTTGCTCCATATGTTTCAAGAATTTTATACTTCAAAAGACGGCGGCACCGGACTTGGGCTGCCTACCGCCAAAAAAATCATCGAAGCCCACGATGCCAGAATCAACGTCCAGTCGGAAGTTGATCAGGGCACGCAGTTCACAATTGAATTCCCCACATTCAAGACCATTGGTTAAACAAGATTTCAAACGATTACTTTTCTCCAAACTCTCCCGTTAAAAAATTTCAATGAAGTTAATTCGCAGTCTAACGGAATTCCCTGAATCGCTTCGCGGCGGCGCATTGACCATTGGAAACTTTGACGGAGTCCATCGGGGGCATCAGGTAATCATTGACCAATTAAAGCAGTTTGCCTCACGCGATGGAGGAGCTGCGATCGTTTTTACCTTTGACCCGCACCCCGTAAGGATTCTTCGCCCTGATCAAACTCCACCGCCGTTGACGTGGACGAATCGAAAAGCAGATCTGCTGGCTGACCTAGGGGTCGATGCCGTCATCGCCTATCCGACCGACCGAGCCCTTTTAGAATTAAGCTATCGTGATTTTTTCAATCGTATTGTCGTTGAGAAAATGGCCGCCCGGGCCATGGTTGAAGGCCCGAACTTTTACTTTGGCCGAGGACGCGAAGGAACCGTCGATCGACTTAGTGAATTGTGCCGCGAGGCGGCAATTGAACTCCAAATTGTAGAACCCAAACTTGAAAATTCCGATTCATTTATCTCGAGCAGTCGAATTCGCGACCTTGTTCGCCTCGGAGATGTGGATCAGGCGAGAGAGTTACTGACACGTCCCTATCGAATTCGCGGGATGGTGACCCATGGAGCAGCTCGAGGCACTAAAATTGGATTCCCAACAGCCAACCTCGATGCAATCGATACACTAATTCCCGCAAAAGGGGTATATGCAGGCAGGACCTATGTCGGCGGAAGATCCCACTGGTCTGCAATTCACATTGGCCCCAATCCAACTTTTGGCGAACACGTTCCCAAGGTGGAATCCCATCTACTTAATTTCGAAGGATCCATTTATGGCGAGGCGATCGAGGTTGATTTTATTAGTCGCCTACGGGATATTCGGCAATTTGAATCCTCGGAACAACTTACCAACCAATTAGACTTAGACGTGCAATCCACGCGGGCGATCGCAAGGCAATACTCAGATTCCTAATTTTATCGGATCAGCCGGCTTCCCAATCAAGTCGATCTCCTGCGCCAAAAAACTACTGAAAGTAAATGAACATGAATGTCGACTGGAATCGGTTCCGTGAAGTTATCAGTGCTGCCAACAAGATTGTCTTGACCAGCCACATTCGCCCCGACTGCGACGCGCTCGGAAGCTGCCTTGGCATGGCGGGAATCCTCGAGGCACTAGGAAAACAGGTTCGGATTGTTTGTGGCCAGGCGGTGCCGGAGAATCTAAAATTCATTGATCCCGACAATCGTATTCTCTGCATTGACCAAGACATTCAGGCGGAGGATTTTGAAGATACCGACCTGCATATCATTCTCGATACGAGTGCCTGGATCCAACTTGGCCCGATGGCAGATGTCATCAAAAACTCGACTTACAAAAAGATTATTTTTGACCACCACGTCGGTGAAGACGACATTGATGCCGAACTATTTAAAAATACAACCGCCGAGGCTGTAGGTCGCATGTGCGTGGATGCAGCCGAATGCCTCGGCGTCCAATTGACTCCCGCAATTTCAACTCCGCTTTTCGCAGCCATTGCCACTGACACCGGCTGGTTTCGCTTTAACTCGGTCAAAGAAATTACCTACAAAACGGCTGCAAAATTACTGGCCGGTGGTGCAAGCCCGGCTGACATCTATCGAGACCTGTACGAAAGAGAAACAGCGGGTAGAGTTCGCTTGCGAGGCACTGTGCTCGCAAGAATTCAAACCGAGCTAAATGGCAAACTTGCCCACACTTTCATCCTCCCGGACGATTACGAAAATACCGGAGCCCAACCAACCGACACCGAAGACTTAATTAACCTCGCCCTTGAAATTGATGGAACTGCTTTCGCAGTCATCATCGTTGGACAAACCTCAGGTGGCTACAAAATGAGCTTTCGAAGCCGATGTGAATCAGCCGCGAATGTTGTTGCCAAAGAGTTTGGGGGAGGTGGACACAAAGCAGCCGCAGGTGCATTCATCGACAGCAACGATTTTGCAGAAGTGCAGTCGCGAGTATTGACCCACGTCCGAGCAGTTTTAACAGCGGAATATGAACAGAATACCGCGTAATTTTCCGGCGGTATCCACAGTCTTATCCAGCGACGTGAAACTTGATAAAAAAATATTTGTTTTTCACTAAACCTTACCGCTCCACAACGCACTCACAAGTAACAACCCAGCGGTCCCCCTAATCAGGCGTTATCAATTGAGTGCAGACCCAAGCATTCGGCTTTGGAAATCCGCCCGCGATGGTGATCGCGAATCTCTGGAGTTACTGTTGCGCCAACATCAGGATCTAGTCTATCGCTTCTGCAGAGCTCGTTTACCCAGCGAAAACCGCGCGATTGATGCGACGCAGGAAACAGCAATGAGAATGATTAACAACCTGTCCAATTTCAGAGGCAACGGAAAATTCTCCACTTGGTTTCTAGGAATTGCCAACAATGTTTGTCGTGAATTTCAACGCCAGGATAAAAAATGGAACCAATCTCCCGAAGACGCCGTAGAGCGGATCCCCGCTAACGAGTCCGCCTACCTCAACGACTTGTCTAAAAATCTCGAAACTGAAAATCTTCATCACTTGATCGAATCGCTTCCCGATCGACAAAGAACCGCAATTATTCTTCGATACTTTGAATCCTTGCCACTCAAAGAAATCGCACAGGTCATGAACATCTCAGTGGGCACCGTAAAAGCCACATTAAATCAGGCAACGCACAAGCTGAAACAAAGATTTCCTGAAGGAGATTTTTGCTAATGAAACCGAATCAAACCGAAATTGAAAAACTCCGGGAACGTTATTTAGAAAACGGGTATCCAGGAGATCTCTCGGAAATCCTAGGGAGGAGCGACAGCCTTGTCTCTCCCTGGCAAGTCCAACCCAATCGAGAGAGCATCTTCAATCAGCCCACTCTTATTCGCTGGAGTCTTGTTGCTACTCTCTTAATAGGCTTGACCATAGGCCTGATCTGGTCACTCGCTCCCCAAAAGCCAGTTGCCCCTAAGTTGATTTCCCTTTCAAAAAAACCAAACTCAAAGTTGCCGATCTCGCGAGATTCTTCATTGTGGCCCTCCAGTCGCACAAAAAAGTTATTTCAAAAACACTCTGCCGTAAGAACAGCCTTTTTAAAATCATCCTCAACCTCCAATTTGCAAATTCGCCTAACAGTGCTCCCACTGCCTTCCTCTTCGACGAGCAATCGACAACTCGTGAAAAACACAAACGAAATAACTTCTCCGTCCAACTTTTGGAAAACGAGAAATCGGCGGGATTCGATCTTTAATTCACCCCGTAAAGACGCTGGCAACGACGTCAAGAAGAACACACGACCTAGACGTTCTATTTTTGTTCCTCAGCGATTCAAGCTGAACCCCATTCATCCACCGAGGAGATCCTAAGTGCGCATTAACAACCCTATTCTCACCATCCTGACTTGCCTCGTGCTGAGTGCAATGTTGATCCTCACCAACCACCTTTGGGATACTCAAGTCGCCACGGCTGATGGCATCTCACCATCATCTCTCCAGGAAGGTCGATTTAACCCAATCCAAGAAGAGGAAGAAGCGGAGCACGAAGAGGAAGATGAACACGAGGAAGATGAACACGAGGAAGATGAACACGAGGAAGAGGAAGACGATTACGAGGAAGAGGAACACGAATTCGATCGCGAGCATGAGCATGGTGAAATCGAAGGAACCCTTGGGCAACTCGAAGTCATTCGACAATTAGCTGACATTGCAGAGAATGACACCGCTACGGCTGCCTATGCGTTGATGCAAATGGAAGAATTATTGGGGGAAGAAGACGAAGCGATCGAGGCTTTAAATCTCTTACTGAAGTCCAATCCGGCAAAACCAATCAAAAACTTGATTCGAATGAAGCTTGCTGAGATCCATCTTTGGTCCGATCAAACCGAAGAAGCTACAGAAGTTTTAATGGACTTGATTAGAGACTAATCGAAATGGTAATTGGTAAGACATGAAAACAATTTCAAAACGGCAAGTAAGTTTTCGAGGACGGCAATTCTCTTGTCAGAGAATTCTTTTTTCCAGCAGCTTGCTTGCTTGTTTTTTGTTGTTCGGAATGAACGAGGTTTCCGCGCAATCCAAAATTGATTTCGGAATTGACCTAATCAAAACGGAGTGCCTCGACTGTCACTCTGGCCCTCAATCAGAAGGGGAATTAGATTTAGCGGCAGTCCTTAATCACCGCCCGCTCGTTAAAAATCTAAGCGTTTGGAGAAACATTTCGCAACGAATCCAACTCGGCGACATGCCACCGCCTGATGAAGCAACCCTAGAGCCTACTGAAAAACAACAATTTGAACATTGGTTTCGACAATCGATTGAGCAATTTGATTACGACTCAGTTGCTCAACCTGGCTATACGCCTCCCCGCCGACTGACCCACTCTGAATACCGCCACACCATCCGCGATTTGATTGGTGTCGACCTCGCGGACACCACAAAGTTCCCTCAAGATTTAAGCGGCAGTAGCGGATTTAAAAACAGCGCCAACACCCTGTTCTTGCAAGGCAGCCTGTTCGAGAAATATTCACAGTCCGCAGAAGAGATCATGACAGCGGTGTTTGCCGACAACGCTCCCCGGCTGATGGAGCTCGCAAAATCTCAAATCCTTGCGCCTGGCAAACTACATGAAGAAACAGAGGACCAGGGCAAAGCCATTCTTCAAGCTTTCTGTAGACGTGCATTTCGGCGACCGGCAACCGCCGCGGAAATCAAAGGACTTAACCAGATCTTCTTGGATGAATTCTCAAATTCTCAACGACTTGAACCGGCAATTCAGAAAACGCTGACCGCTGTTCTTGTGATGCCTCAATTTTTATTAAAAATTGAATCAGCAATGAAAGACTCGGAACCGGAACCCATCAATGACTTTGATCTGGCGTCGCGACTCTCTTACTTCCTCTGGGCGAGTATGCCTGATGAAGAATTACTGCAACTTGCCGAGCAAGGCAGCCTCTCCAAGCCTGAAGTTTTGCAGGCACAGATTAGCCGAATGTTAAATAACCGAAGATCAAAAACTCTTGGCTATGTTTTTGGAGGACAATGGCTGGGATTTGAGGACGTCGGTATTCGTCGTCGCCAGGATCCGATTGATAATCCATGGTGCACCGAGTCTCTGATGACTGCAATGCGGGCCGAATCGGCCCTCTTCCTACATTCCCTCATTCGTAATGACCGCCCTCTCTCGGAGCTTATCAACGCCCGCTACACCTTCCTAAACGAAGAACTCGCGAATCATTATCGCATTCGTGGAATCACAGGCGAGGCCATGAGAAAAGTCAATTTGAAGACCCAGCTTCGTGGTGGAATCTTGACTCAGGCCAGTGTCTTGTCCATCACCGCATTTCCTGATCGCACCAGCCCCGTCGTCCGCGGGCACTGGGTACTCGATACTATTCTGGGAACTCCTCCTCCAGAACCTCCCCCAAATGTAAGCGAAATTTCCGAGGAGGTCCTCGATCGAGATGACCTGTCTTTCAGAGAGAAAGTTCAACAGCACAGCAACAATATAAATTGCAAGTCCTGTCACCAGGAGATGGACCCGATTGGATTCTCTTTGGAAAATTATGACAATTTTGGCAGGTACCGCACCCGTCAGTTTGGAAAGAAAATTGACGCCCGGGGGCAACTTCCGGACGGCACTCAATTTGAAGGATCCCAAGACCTAAAAAACATAATTGTTTCTAATCGAATGCCGAATCTCACTCGCCAACTGACTGAAAAACTGCTGACCTACGCGCTCGGCAGGCAACTCGAATACTACGATGAAGCAACCATTCGGTCGATCGTGAATTCGACCACTAAAAACGAATATCGGTTTCAGACACTCATCGAAAGTGTTATCTACAGTCAACCTTTCCTTAACCGACAGTTACCGGAAGATTCATACGATGAACAGTAGATCCCAACGTATTTCCCGCCGAACCGTCCTCCGAGGTGCCAGTGCCGCAGTGGCGTTGCCGTTTTTGGATATCATGGAATCACCCGTTACGGCGAAAAACAAAAACCGTAAAACGGCCAAAAACAACAATCGCATTGCCTACCTCTATTTTCCCAATGGAGTCGCTAAGGGTTCATGGGAACCTGAAATAATTGAGAAAGACGGATCGATTAAAAAGCTCAATCGCTGGATGCAGCCTCTGGAAAAGGTCAAAGAGCATTTAATTGTCACCTCAAATCTCTGGACACCACGCGGTAACGGGCACGGCGCAGGAACGGCGACCTGGCTTACCGATGGGGGATACGATGGTAGAAAAATAGAAGTCAACGGGATGTCAGTTGATCAAATCGTTGCCAAACGAGTTGGAGACCAGACTCTGCTGCCGTCATTAGAACTCTCGATCAAAGGGGAAGGCTACTTTACCGGCAATCTCCCTCGCAATTCGATTTCCTGGCTCAATCGAAGAACTCCCCTCTCTCGGGAAACCGAACCTCGCTCTGTTTTCGATCGCATGTTTCGAACCAGTGATGGGATCGGTGTCGATCAGAGCATCGTCGACATGGTAATCGAGAATGCAAAATCGCTTCAACGAGTTGGCAGTCGTGCCGATCGGCGAAAAATTGATGAATACCTCCAATCCATCCGGAGCATTGAAAAACGGCTTGCCTTCGCTGATAAACGCGTTAACCAAGCCCTTCGTCGTGGCGAGCTAACAGACACTTTAACGCGACCGGAACCTGGAATTCCAACCAAACATTTTGAATATGTCCGACTGATGATCGACATGATGGTACTCGCGTTTTGGGCAGATGCGACACGTGTCTGCACGTTCATGATGGATCACGGCCAAAGTAATCGCTATTTTGATTTTATCCCGGAGTGCAAAGGGACTTGGCATGCCCTCTCTCATTATCGAGACATTTCCGGTCGCACCGAAGACGACGACGGGAAAATATCATGGGATACGATGGAATCGAAACGGAACATGTACAATCGAGTCACCCAGTGGCATCACGAACACTTCGCCTACTTAATTAGTCGACTCAACGATCTCCATGAACCCTCTGGAGAGACATTGCTGGAAAACACCACGCTCTGCTACGGATCAAGCTTATCTGATGGCCATGCGCATGGTGAGCGGGACCTGCCCTTGATCATCGCCGGAGGCGGCGGTGGGGCATTCCGAGGTGGGCAGTATCTGAAATGCCGACGTCCCACATCGATGTCTGAGCTTCACCTGACCCTATTGGAAACCATGGGGATTGAACTGGACGAATTTGGCGGGGAAGAAACACCATTGCAACTTGGTTAACCCGCCTACTCTGGCCAACTGCCAGCTTAAAACTTCCCGTGAACAAGACGAGCCAACCGTCCGGTCGACAAACGCCACGGTTCGACAATAATTACGATTCATCTGATACAATAAGCGGTTTCGTTGTCACTTTGATCAGAATCATAAATGAACCACGCGATCCGCTGCACTAATTTAGTTAAAACTTACCCCGGAAAACCTCCCGTTGAGGCGGTTCGAGGAATTGACTTTTCAGTCGAAGTGGGAGAATGCTATGGCGTTCTCGGCCCTAATGGTGCTGGAAAAACAACGACAATCGAAATCCTCGAAGGATTACTTTCTGCAACTTCGGGAACGGCCGAAGTCCTTTCCATGAACTGGAAGAATAACGCGACCGCCATCCGAGAACGGATTGGGGTTTCCCTTCAAGAAACCCAACTTAGCGAGCGTTTGAGTGTTGGAGAAACACTCTCACTCTTCCGCAGTTTTTATCATTCTGGGATCTCACCTGCTGAGGCGATGGCGAGAGTCTCTCTTCAGGAAAAAGAAAATGCCTGGATCAAAACACTTTCGGGGGGACAAAAACAGCGGCTCGCCGTTGCTACGGCACTCGTGGGTGACCCGGAACTGATTTTCCTCGACGAACCGACCACAGGTTTGGACCCTTCCAGTCGACGGGAACTCTGGGAGATCATTGAAAACTTCAAAGCTGACGGAAAAACAGTTTTAATCACAACCCACTACATGGAAGAAGCTGAACGATTGTGCGATCGAGTTGCAATTTTCGATGCTGGAAAAATTATTGCAGAGGGTTCTCCACAAGAATTAATTCGATCCATTGGCGCCGAACACGTTATCGAATTTTCAATCGAACAAAAAAACATTACGCTTGATGTTTCCTTACTCCAATCGTTACCAACGGTCGAGCAAGTGGACCACGACCAGGCAAATTATCACATTACCGCATCCGAACCTCACACCGTCTTACCAGCGCTGATTAACTGCCTCGCGGAGCAACAAATCTCTCTCGCCAGTTTATCAACGCGACACGCAAGCCTCGAGGATGTTTTCGTAAACCTTACCGGGCGGCATCTCATTCAACCCGATGACTGAAATCCGAAATGGGATAAACCTTAGCGATTCCCATTTCGAAATTTTTCATCTTTGAATAATTAAAAATGCCAACAATACCTACCAACTGAAAACGGCCCATGAAGCTCTCTCATCCAATCCTTGCAATTACAACCGCCCGACTACGCGAATTTGTGCGTCGACCGGAAGCAGTATTTTGGGTTTATTTTTTCCCAGTCCTAATGGTCGTCGTGCTTGGCGTTGCGTTTCGAAATAAACCGGTCGAAGTGTTCCAAGTCGACATTGTCACCGGACCAAAATCAGGAAAACTGTCGGCGTGGCTTGAAAGTGACGACCAGTTGCAAACCTCCATTGTCTCACGGGAGGAGGCGATAGAACGACTCCGTTTGAGCAAGACAACACTGATGATCACTGCGATTGATGGACAAGTTAATAACATTGAATATCAGTATGACCCCGTGCGACCGGGAAGTGTGGCGTCAAGGAACATAGTTGATCAGAGGCTGCAAACCGCACAGGGACGGCGAGATGTGATTGAGTCAAATGATGTTATTTTTACTGAACCTGGAAATAGTTATGTCGATTTTCTGGTGCCCGGATTACTGGCAATGGGATTGATGGGAGGTGGACTTTGGGGAGTAGGTTATGCAATCGTTGATATGCGGATCCGCAAACTCCTCAAGCGACTGATGGCGACACCAATGCGAAGAACTCATTTCCTCATTGCCATGATGACCAGCCGGCTGGTGTTCATGATCCCTCAGATCATCCTCTTGATTGTCTTCTCGTACTTTTTATTCGGTGTCCAGGTTCATGGAAACTGGCTCTCTATTTTACTTGTCATCATTCTTGGCGCCATCGAGTTCGCAGCAATTGGATTACTCGTCGCTTCTCGAGCCAATACGATGGAGACGGCATCGGGCCTCATGAATCTAGTGATGCTACCGATGTGGACTCTCAGTGGTATCTTCTTCTCATATGAGCGATTCCCTGAGATCGTTCAACCGGCGATCAAGTTGTTACCGTTAACCCCGGTGATCGATGCTTTGCGAGCTCTCATGATGGACGGAAAGTCCATTACGTCACTCACTTCGGAAATTGCAGTCATCGGAGCATGGAGCGTTATTCCGTTTGTGATCGCACTTGCGATCTTCCGCTGGAATGACTAATCCCCGGTTGCGGGAACTATAGCGTCGAATCCTGAACTGTGAGCAAAGTTTCTCGCGACTGTTGGGAAGCTTGTGACTGGCGTTGAAATGAACCGTCAGCAATACTCCAAACCAATGCCCAGTGAGTTCCCAAACCGGCTAACACAAACAGATGGAACGTTTCATGGGGGCCCCAAATGCCCGGCAGGAACTGAGGCCAATCGAACGTATTCATCAGTGCGCCAACCGTATAGCAAACTCCTCCAATCACCACCGGGCCAACGCCGCGCCAGCGGTAATCCTTCCAAAGCAAAAAGGCTGAGAAAGCCCCAATCCAACCCATCAGTAAAAAGATTCCATCACCCACATAACCGGGAATCCCTTGAAAAAACAAACACCGCAGTGCTGCACCGACGACTGAAATGGTCCACAACAAACTGATGATTGCCCAGCGCTTCCAACCCGTAAACAAAATACCATGCAGGACAGTAAAAGTACTGGCGATCAAAACAAAAATAGCGGCAATGTCTAATCGGAGCATCAATTCTCGGGCAGGCGTTCCGGCAGCCATCATATGAAAGACCGAACTGATTGTGAGCAACAGCACGCTTGCAACCGCGAATTGCAATGTGAACAAGAACGTTGACCACGAGCGGCGCGCGCTGATGACCATCGGAACCGAGAGAAATAAAACAACAACGAGACCAATGAGATGAGACAAGCTGCTCATCGGATCAGAACCTTGGCTGTACAACGCTTCCATGACATCAAGTAACTTGGGGGACCTCAAAACGCGGGCAAGCACAAAATATACCGCCTTTGACCCATTCTAGCAGGATCATTAAAATTTTCGCCCGCGACGGAAGCTTACCAAAAGAGATTTTCAGAAATTGCCGCCACTCAAACTCGAGACGACGTCCCGTACAAAACCCCCTAATTAATGGGATTTTGTTCGAAGATTTTTGCGATATTTCTCACTGGCGATGCGACTCCTCATGTAATTGCCATTTTAAATGTGTTTGGCATTTATGGATTATCCAATCACCTCATCGATCAACAAAGTAATTCCTCGTAGAATCACAATTCAAATTCAAGCACGCGTCTATAGTTTTGTCGGATATAATCTGAACTCGTTGAACGTCTCTGACGAGTATCTGCATTACAAAAGCTGGAACAAATGGATAAGAAATTTATTAAGTGGGAGTTCGTTATGGTCCGTGGTTTACTTTGCTTAGCGTGCATACTTTCGATCGCAGGCTGTACCGATCAAGCTAAAGTAACCAGCGCAATAGATCCCCCCGCGGCACCGCCCGCAGTAAAAACAACTCTTGCTGCAGTCGAATCGGAAACGCCGTCTCCTGTTGCGGTCCCCTCGGACAAGGAGGACTTGGAAGCAAAAGCGCAAATGGAATACGATGCCCTACAAGCTGAATTCCAAGAGTCAGTTAAGGCACTACGGGACGAAATTGCGACAGTAGAATCCAAAGATGATCAAATCAGAATTCTGGCAACCAAAGATCCATCGACCGAGTATGGAAAACGTTTCCTCGAACTCGCCAGAGCTTATCCCGACACAAAGGCTTCATTCAATGCGACCCTCTTCGTTGTCGGCCAGACAAAAGGCGATTTAAAACGTGAAGCGATGGAGTATTTACTGGATCGTTATTCAGATCGGGTCAAACTGTCTAAAATTGCGGAATCATTAAAGCAAGAGGTCCCAAGCTCGGATGTTGAACGATGGTTCGATCTGATGATTGAGAAAGCAAAACCGGGGCCCGTGCAAGCAAGCGTAATGTTGAACTACTCGCAATACCTGGGTCAGCTTCCCCTGTTTCGAAAAACCATTGCCATTAATCCCCAGGTTGCAGAACGACTCCCTTCCGAACAGCTTGCCTACATAAATTCCGAACGCACCGATGCCCAAAATCAAAAGACGGCTGCTATTTTAGAATCCGTCATTCAACAGTACGGCGATTTAAAATATCAAGGTCGAGAAACATTTGGTGAAAAAGCTGGGAGCGAATTATTTGAGTTGACCCAGTTGCAAGTGGGCATGACCGTACCCGAAATTGAAGGGGAAGACCTTGACGGAATCCCCTTCAAACTAAGTGACTATCGGGGCAAAGTAGTGATGCTTGATTTTTGGGGACACTGGTGCCCTCCCTGTCGCGCCATGTACGGTCACGAACAGGAACTTACGCAGGATCTTTCCGATCAGCCATTCGTACTGCTCGGAGTCAATAGCGATGCCAACAAGCAGACAGCAATTGATGCCGTACGAAGTGAAAATTTAAGTTGGCGGCACTTCTGGAATGGTCCCCGGGGAACACGGGGGCCGATTTCGAAAAAATGGAATGTTGAAGGCTGGCCAACCGTCTACCTGATCGATCAACACGGAGTAATCCGGTACAAAGAAGTGCTTGGAGACGACATTGACAAGGGCATTGAAACACTGATGGCTGAACTTCACCAGGAAATAAGTGCGAGCACTCGGTAGCCAAAACTATTTCGAAAGCTCATCTCCACAACCATTGGAAATCAGCAGTCTGTTCAACTCATGATAATGAGACAATTCACCGCCATCCTGTTGATTTCAATCTGCTTACCCGTCGCCTCGGAATTTATCGCGAGCGAATCAGCCTGCGTTCGCGGACAGGATTTCATTAAAGTCAAACAGGACAACTGGCACCAATGGCGGGGGCCCGACGCAACCGGAGTTGCATCGACTGGAAATCCGCCAATTCGCTGGAACGATCAATCCAATATTCGTTGGAAATTCCCAATCGTAGGCGAAGGCAGTTCCACACCCATTATCTGGAAGAATCAAGTATTCATATTGTCAGCCGTTGAAACCAACCGCCGCGGGTCCCGTTCTGCGCCTCTACACCCCGAAGCAAAGACGGTTCCCTCGAATCAAATATTTGAATTTGTTGTCTGGAGCCTCGATCGCCGAAACGGGGATGTCCTATGGAAAAGGGTCGTGACCGAATCTGTCCCCTTCGAAGGCCGACACCCCTCCACGACTTACGCGGCCGCATCCCCCACAACGGATGGAAAACGTCTGTATGTCTCTTTCGGTTCATACGGCATTTTCTGCCTCAGCTTACAAGGGGATTTGATTTGGAAAAAAGATCTAGGGCAAATGCGCACCAGGCGAGGATGGGGAGAGGCTGTCTCTCCCGTCTATCACGATGGCAAGCTTGTAATCATGTGGGATCAGGAGGATCAGTCTGAAATTTTCGTACTCAATAGCAACAACGGCACCATCATTTGGAAGAATCGAAGAGACGAGCCAACCACATGGGCTACCCCCTTGATCGTCCCGATTGATGGCCAAACTCAGCTGATCACCAATGGCACCAAGGCTGTTCGAAGCTACAACCTTGAAACCGGGGATATCATTTGGGAAACGATGGGAACGACACTCAATGCCATCCCCTGCCCTGTCCGGTATAAAGACCACGTGATCTGCATGGGTGGCTATCAAGGAAATGACGCATTCTCCATCAGCCTCCGATCTCAAGGAATAATTAACGATTCGCCAATCGGCCCCCAGCAGCCAATCAAATGGCGTATCGAACGACACACGCCCTACGTTCCCTCTCCACTGATTACGGGAAACAGAATCTACTTCACTAAATCACTCAACGCGATTCTCAACTGCTTCGACGCTGATTCGGGAAAGCCAATCTTCAAAACCGACGATGGTTATCCGCTGCCAATTCGCCTACCCAAGTTAAAGCAGATGTATGGATCGCCGGTGGCAACGAAAGATTTCATCTTTCTCACTTCGAGGGAAGGCACCACGCTCGTCATTAAGAATTCTGCCAACTTTGAAATCATCTCAACCAATTCGCTTACTGAGGAAATAGACGCTTCTCCGGCTATTGTCGGTAATCAAATATTTCTTCGCGGCAAAAGGAATTTGTACTGCATCGAAAATGCAACCCAAAAGTAAATTGCCAGACAAGCTTTTGACTTTAGCACGTTTTGATGTCTGCCCAACCAGATGCGTGAAAACTATTCCGCCCCGTCGTTTAATCTCGCGATCTCTTTTCGCAAATTTTTCATTTGCTCTGGAACGATAACGTTCAACCGGCACCGGTTCATCCCAAGAGGGCCTTTTTTTGCCACCAACATGGGATACACCTTTCCCGTTTCCGGGTTTTCTTTCGCCGAATAAAACCCGATTCCAACACTCACAATTTTGGGATCGCTTAGTCTATCGTTTGGCAATAAGAGCGTCTCAACAAATAACTCGGAAAAATTCGCTTCGTCGAACAGGTCTTTCTCTGGAGGGAGTTGCAAAACTATTTTCCCATTTTCATCGCATAAGTGAAGAAATCGTGCACGCTCCAAATCTTTCTGCTTCCTCCAAACGAAGCTTAAGCGAATCCCGTCTCGCATCGCTACCGCCTCGGCTCCAACCAAACGAATATGGTTACCAAATTCAACATTGCGATACGGTGCGTGACTCGCCGCAATGATCTCATTCGCCGACGAAATGGGCTGATGATTGTAGTCAATAACCAAAGTGCAGCCGGCAAGTAAAACCGAGGCCCCCCAGACAACTGGGGTTTTCAAACAACGCCACCATTCCAATGGAAACGTCATCGCCGCTTTTTTGAATTGCCGACTATAAAGACTAAGCAATGCGTTTTTGGCAGGCATCTCGACCAACTTGTATAACAACGCGGCAATACTTACAGACATCACGATGACACACCCGGCAACCGCCCATGGTGAGTAATTTGCCAGCGACCAATCGTATTGCCTTTCAACCGCAATGATCACGGTGTAGTGAATCATATAGAGAGCGAAACTAATCTCGCCCAGGAACACCACGCCACGACTGCCTAAAAATTTAGATAAGATCCCTTGAGATCTTGAGAAAACGTAAATCACAATTGCAAAAACAAAAACCATCGCCGTGTATTGCACCCACAATGCCATCGCCGGACCACCCCAGTCAGCGCGGCGAACCAGGCCAACGATTCCGTATTCCCGCATCACCCATGAAAAGGCCGGGATCAAAAATAGCACTGCGATTTCAACTACCGAACAAGTGAATGACGAACGAGAGCGCTGCGATTCACGATTAAAGAAAATAAACCCTACGCCCATCCCCGTACAAAATTCGGGCAACCTCAAGAACGGATTAACATGGCAGGCCCGCTCAAGATCATAACTGGCCCAGGCAGGTTGATTGTCAAGGATCTGTATTCCCTTGACGGCGGCTAACACGACCAACCAGAGAAGAACGTACTTAATCCAAAAACGCTTTTGCCCACCGATCAAAAAGAAAGGGAACATAAAATAGAAGAACATTTCAGTCGAAATGCTCCAAGACACACCGTTAAAAGAAAAAACCCATTTTGAATCAGGAACCCAACTTTGTAACAGCGCTAAATTCACCGCCAACATTTCATAGTCAATGGTGGCCATCCCTACGACGTAAATCGTCACGATTAAGCAGACGAAGTGAAGAGGCCAGATTCGAGCCCAACGCTTGAAATAAAACTTGGGAACCCGGGCGTAGGTTAACTGGTCTTGATAAACATAGGTAAGAATAAAACCGGACAGAACGAAAAAGAAGGAAACAGCCGCGCCGGCAACGACCGTCGAATACGCAGTCAGACCAAACCGCCCCAATCCGTCAAGATTGTGGTCAGTCACCAAGTGCCCAACAACCACCGCCATCGCTGCAAAGAACCTCATTCCAGTCAAAGCGCCTAAATGGTTCTTCTCCGCGTTCATCCATTTCCAATCAATCGTCCTTAGTAATTCAAACAAACTGTGTGTTTGATCCTAATCATTTACCCTGTTTCGACCAACACGATTCGAATGAGGTTCTGGTCAACGGCGTCGCTAACCCAAAGAAAACCTGCAATCTGACCGCTTTTCATCTGAAAACTGGCCTCGGACCTCCGATTTAGCCCTCAAATCAGAGGATTTAAGACGCGTGCAAAAATCTTAGAATTTTTAATCTCGGCGCTGCAAGAATGACCAAATGTGTCCAACCCCGAACCAATAATTAGGTAAAAGCAAAATTGATGCAGATCAATCACCTGATCAACCGCTTCACTCATGCAAGGACACTCTTGAGTATGACCAAGCCTAGAAGAAAACCCAAAACGACTTATCACGCTTTTCTGGTCGAACCAGCACCTGGATTCGAACCCTCCAACTGGCAACAAAACCCAGACTTTTACAAAGTCGTTGAATATCTCGGCCCCAAATTTTTCAAAGGCCAAGCGGATGCGTGGAAATTTCTCCACAACCATGAAAAGCAAAATCAAGCCGCAATTGACACCTGGGCAATTTATCTTGATGACCCTACTACGCACACCAGCCAGACTGCCTCAACACTCTCAAACCAGGCTCTGCTCGCGCTCACTCGAAACGACCTGAACAGAACACAACCCAATTAACTCGCAGTTGGCTATTATTCGACGAAACCAAGAACTTTAGTTTTCCCGTGCTCGCGACCCATCATTGGAATCCGCTTCGGTAACCGCATCCTTCTCAGTATCGGTTACCTCTTTTGTTGGGTCGCCAAGAAATCTTTCGTAAACAGCATTCAAATCCTTGTATTGATTTGGGTAGGCCATCTCACCGCCATTGTGCCCCACCAACCCGGTACAAACGGCCAGTAGGATCATGCCAAATTTCCATGAGACGCCGTCTTCCGCATCTCGTTTCCTCGCGGCCCTGGCGAACAAGGCCAACAGAATTGAGAAGGTTGTGATAATAATTCCACCGGTTCGATGCCAAAAAACTTCCTGGGATGTATCGAGGAAATCTTGCAACGATTCCACGACCCCTCGATGCTCCATTGGGCTATACCACCAACCACTAAAACAAGCCGCGACTGCTCCAAAAGCTCCCAGCCACAGGCAATAGTAAGCGCAATCCCCCATCACGTAGTTACCGCGCAAACTTAGGAAAGCAAAAAAGCCAGACGCCAACAGTAAACCGATCGGCAAGTGAACTGCTGCCGGATGAAGTGAGCCCGCCGCATTGTAAAGCTGCTTGGTTTGCCTCGCCGCTTCCTTCGCACCATCGGGTTCTTCCACTTCAAACACTTCCTCATCACTTGTCTTACCAACGCCAGTCGTGGCATCTCCCTGCGATCCCTCAGCAGGCTCAGCCCCATCGCCAGCGAGCGGCACTTCCGGTTCCGTCACTGGTGGTGCTTCCGTACTGAGGACTAACTCGACACCCTCAGGCCACGACGCCCCCTGATCAATCCAATCCCGTAAAACTTTAATTTGGGCTTCGGTAAGTTTGCTATGTTCCGGCGGAGGCATGATTTCGTCTTCGTCATCAGAGACGATCAGGTAAAAAAGATCACTATCCTCGGCACCATCGGAGCCTATAAAATCTAGCGCGTCGTCGCGATCAGAAATCCGAAAATCATTCTCTTCTCCGTCCTTTTCAGTTTCACCATGGCACTCGAGACAATGGGATTCCAAAATTGGTTTCACTTGCTTTACGAAATCAACTTCATCTTGCGCAGCCACCTTAGAAATCAGCGACAACTGGATTACTCCCAACAATAGCGCCGGAAAGACTCGCATGAAAATCTTCGAAAAATCTTGCACAACCATACCCTCTATTCATCTCAACAGTAACTTAGTCGTCAAAAAATGCCGACCTTAAGTCGAACAGCTTACCCAATGATATCTCAAATCGTCCTGTTTGGCTTGTACAACTACCGCATGTTTGTGGAAAAAACTACGCTAGAAACCCGATTGGTAAACAAAGCAAATCCAATCCGCCCAAATCTCCATGATTGATAGATTAAAAATCAATCGGCTCAACGACAGGCAGCACCATTATTTTCCCGTCCCCCAGTCTTCCCGTTCTCGAGACAGCGACAATCTGCTCGATGATGGA